>JBOHOS010000700.1:0-3691 GCA_050731295.1 Nitrospiraceae bacterium
GAGTGAAGGTCATGCGGGAAAAGCCAAGGAGCAAACGAGAATCCTATGAAAGAAGACCTTGAAAAAGTAAAGTCGTTGACCCGCGATCTGCGGGACGACAAGGAATCCCCGCGCAGCCCGCGGGAAAAGCTCGGTGGTTATGCGTTGGCTGCGCGCGCGTTGGACAAATGCCGCGCAGCGCTCGTGGGCTGGCAGGGCGAATATTTCTCCAACTGCCCGCTCGATCAGCAGTGGTTGAAATTCGCGGAGCTTGACTACAACGCGTTCAGGGCCTTCGTCGCCACCGGGGCGACAGACGATCAAATCGCTGGGTGGATCAGAGAACACGCTAAGAAACGGCCGCAGGCCGAGATCGCCGCATGGAACGATCGGGAGGGCTCGGTGCGCCTCAGCTGATCCGGTGACAAATAACAGACGTGCATGGAAGATGATGTTCGGAAGTTCACGAGGGCGCGAATCATTGTATCCACGGATGACGGAATCAACCGGTGACGATCGACCGAACGACTCAACCAACTTGCAGAGGAGGACACACCCATGCCAGTGAAACCCATTCCTGACGGCTATCACACCGTGACGCCGGTCCTGACCGTTCAGGGGGCGGCCAAGCTGATCGAATTTCTCAAGCAAGCATTCGATGCGAAGGAGATATACCGTCTGGCGGGTCCGGACAGCAGCGTCATGCATGCCGAGGTGAAAATCGGCGACTCGATGGTCATGCTCGGCGAGGCGACGGATGAGTGGAAGCCGATGCCGGCCAAGATCGCGCTCTATATGAAGGATACGGACGCTTGGTACAAGCGGGCGCTGCGAGCCGGAGCCACGTCGGTCAGAGAACCGTCAGATCAGTTCTACGGGGATCGCAGCGCCGGTGTCAAAGATTTCGCCGGCAATCAGTGGTGGATTCACACGCACATCGAAGATGTGCCTCCCGAGGAGATAAAGAAGCGTGCGGAAGCTTGGATGAAGCAGCAGCAACGCGGCTGAGCCCGCCTTTGCTCCTGTCTCAAATAGCCAAGCAGACCGGTTCGGAAAGCAATCAACCATGAAGGAGGCAACGATGCGTCTCACACACATTGCACTCACCTGTCTCTGTCTTGTCATGCCTGCGTCTCTCGTGGTGGCAAAAGAAAAGAAACAAGAGAAACAGATGGACATGCAGGCCATGATGGAGACCTACCAGAAACTCGCCACGCCCGGCGAACCTCACAAGCAGTTCGCGAGTCTTGAGGGGAGCTGGAACACGAAGACCAAGTCCTGGATGGAACCGAACAAGCCTCCCACGGAATCGACGGGGTCCTGCGAACAGAAGATGTTACTGGGGGGACGCTTTCTGCAGCAGGAGTGTACCGGGGACATGATGGGACAGTCGTTCACCGGCATCGGCGTGACCGGGTATGACAACCACACCAAGAAGTATGTCTCCACCTGGATGGATTCCATGGGGACCGGCATCTATTTTATGGAAGGCACGGCCAGCGCCGATGGCAAAACCATCACGCAGAAAGGCAGTTACAAGGATCCGATAGAAGGCCCCATGAAGTTACGCGGCGTGACTAAAATCGTAGACAACAATACCGAGATCTTCGAGATGTACGGCACCGGAAAAAAGGGCAAAGGAATGAAGATGATGGAGATCATCTATACCCGAAAGCCATGAGTGCATACGGTCGGAGCATTGTCATGTCTGAACATCGAGCACGGACAAGGCCGACGGTAAGCTCGCCGGACTGCCCCTGCCCAACAAGGCGCTCCAGCCGACGACCTGAATGGTGGCCCCATTGAAACGCTTTTCGGCAAAGTTTCATCGTAGCGTCGCAGCTCTGTGCCGTGGGTCACTGATGGTCGCGGCTGAGCTTGAGTCGTTAGGCTGCTACACGCAACAATCGGTCCATATCTGTAGTCTCGAAGGGAGGTAACGACATATGATTTGCGTCACCGGAGCCGGTGGGACTGTCGGTAGCGAAGTTATCAAACAGCTTGAATTTGCAAAGGCGCCGTTTCGCGCCGCCTACTTCTCGAACGAGAAGGCGGAAGCCGCGCGTGCGAGAGGGATCGACGCCGTCATCATCAACTACAACTCCCCCGAGACCCTTCGTGCGGCGTTTCAGGGAATCGATAAACTGTTTCTCCTCGCGCCAAGCGGGCCGAATCAGACGCAGCTCGAGCTGAACGCCGTCGAAGCGGCGAAGGCGGTCGGGGTGAGCCACATTGTGAAGCTGTCCGTCTGGAGAGCCGACGAAGAGGCGTTCGTCTTCGCGAAGGTTCATCGGCCGGTCGAGAAAGCGATTGAATGGAGCGGCATCGCGTGGACGTTTCTCCGTCCGAATGGCTTCATGCAGAACATCGTCACTTACATGGGCGGAACGATCAAGTCTGAAGGAGCGTTTTACAGCGCGATCGGCGAAGCACAGATCAGTCACGTCGATGTGCGTGACATCGCCGCGGTTGCAGTGAAAGCGCTGACCGAGCCTGGCCACGAGGGAAGGGCGTACACTTTGAGCGGCCCCGAGGCGCTTACCTATGCCGAGATGGCTAGAGAGCTGTCGAAGGTGCTTGGGCGCTCGATCAGCCACATCAGCCTCTCGCCGTCGGATTTGAAGAGCGGCATGCTTGCGGCGGGCATCCCCGAGGAGGACGCGGACTGGCTGCTCGACCTCGAGCGCTACTATCGCAAGGAGCAAGCGAGCCGCATCACAAACGACATCAAACAGGTGACCGGGCACGACCCGAGGCGATTTGCGCAGTACGCGCGTGACTGTGCATCGTTGCTGCAGTCGGCATAGGCGATGCGGCCATATTCGGCGTTGGCCGTGTCACTCCGAGGCGCCGGTTACTTCGGGCGTTGGGCGGTAATCCGCATGGGGGTTGTTTTCTCATGATGATTTGGGGTCCGCATGATGATTTGGGGTCAGGTCTTGCCTTGACACATTGAGCTAATGAAGCCTGGTCGCAAAAGAGAGTAGAAGTACCGTCCGGTATTGCTGTGGAAACGATTAACAGCAGACCGATGTGATGTGTTTCTGGAGCCGGCGAGTGGGATCGAACCGAACCGACCGTCGCCGGTTCGGCTCTGAAGCCTGCCTCTCCGGCTCCTACGAAGGGGACCAGCCCCTTGTACGATCCCCATGAAGGGGGCATACCCCCTTCACATCCCGCAGGTCGGTGGTTCGAATGCATTTGGAGCCGGCGAGTGGGCTCGAACCACCGACCTGCGGTTTACGGAACCGTTGTTCTGCCAACCGAGCCACATCGGCGTATTCCTAGTCACCCATTGTCGGCTCTCATTTGCTACGTTCCGAGCAGCTCGAATTTGCCGTACTGGCGGAAGTGGCGATCAAAAGCCATTACACCTCTGAACCGCAATCGTTCAATGACAGCAAAACTGGTTGCATCGCAGTATGAGAACGCTTTATCTCGATAGTCGAGGATAATCCGCATGGCCTTCTGCTCATCTTCTCGTGAGATTCTTAGGACAATCGCCGGGACATTTTGAAGCCAGGCGCTCGCCAATTCGTGACCTAACCGCGTCAACATCAAGGCATGAGTCTCCGCCAAGACAAAATTCGAGGTGAACAGTCGCCACTCATCACGAGCGGCATTCTCGAAGAGAGCCGCAGCGTCAAGGTGGAAGCGGTCTTTTCGATTGAGTGCTGCATAAAAGGCGCTCGTATCCACAAAGACCGGCCTC
>JBOHOS010000701.1:0-4562 GCA_050731295.1 Nitrospiraceae bacterium
GTCTCGCGTCTCGTTTGCGGAGCGTCGGTGGAACCCCGGTCGAGCTGGCTGACACCATCCTGCACCAAGTGCATGCCGCGTTACGTTATGAGCGCGGGCGAACGCATGTGGGAACACGGGCGTCAGAAGCCTTCGCCTTGGGGTCAGGGGTCTGCCAAGATTACACGCACGCCATGCTGTCGGTCTGCCGGCTTGCCGGACTGCCGGTTCGATATGTCTCCGGCTTGCTTCCAGGTGAAGGCCAGATGCATGCCTGGGTGGAAGTCCTGCTTCCGGTCGGCCCTCAGAAGACAGCGCTGTGGGTGGGCTACGACCCCACCCATCAACGCCGATGCGACGAGCGCTATGTCACCGTGGCGGTTGGTCGGGACTATCAGGATATCGCGCCGACCAGCGGATACTACGAGGGCGACGCCACGAGCTTTCTCGACATGGCTGTCTCTGTCGTCATGGAATCCCACGGACCGGTGGAACGCCGGCTGACGACGCAAGGCTTGCCTCATACTCCCTCCTCCCCCGCGGAAGAGCAGCAACAGCAGTAACGTCGGCTTCGAACCTCCTCCCCTGATCTCATTCTGAGCCGGCATCGAGACCGGTTGAAAGGAGAGAACCATGGGCAGAAAACGATTCGTATGGGCGGCGCTGGGTCTGTTGATCACCGTCTCGAGTTACTGGAGCACCCTATCAGGAACAGAAGGCGCCAGCGCACAGACAGAGAGTCAGATCGCCATTTCTGCGGAGACCGTGGCCGATTACCTGCATGCGGTGATCGAAGCGGATCGAACGTTTTATACCATCCACGTCGTGGAGCGGATGCAGGCGAAAGGCATCGTCGTGGCCTCGGAGAATTGGCTGTCCGCAAACACGCTTCCACTCCCGGCCCAGTTTTTGATGGAATCAGCCCGCCTGTCGTCGATGACAGGAACCAAAATCGGGTACCGGCTCATCAGCGCCTGGCCTATCAACGAACAGAATAGGCCTAAGACCAAATTCGAGCGAGCGGGGTTCGGGGACGTCCTGGCAAAACCGGACCAAGCGTATACCGGTACGGTCACGGATGGGCAAGATCGGTACTTCCAAGCGATCTACGCGGATAGGGCCGTCTCTCAGGCCTGCATCGGATGCCACAATGCGCATCCCAGCAGCCCGAAGCGGAACTTCAAGATGCATGACGTCATGGGTGCGATGGTGATCACGATTCCGCTCGGTCGATAGCCCAGTTAGGCTAAAGATAAAGGGCCTCCTAGCGGGGAGTCTTGCGCGTTGTGACGAGCACGGTTAGTGTATGAGGCTGGACGCTCTCCCAAGATATAAGTGAGCCTGTCTTCCCGTTTGTTCCGCCCAATTACGTGCTTCCCGGCCTTTGTCTTCGGCCACCGCCCAGACCATACGCAGGGGAAACGGCATTTCTGGGACGGAGCAGGCCCCCTGATCGTCTGGCATATCAAAAGAGCCTATCAGCCATGGCGCAAAAAGGCGATCGGCAGTAGATAATGGGCCGGACGTCAACGCTGGATAGCGCGCGATTGTCTATCTCAACCCTCTGCCTGGTGCAGATCCACCATGTTCCCCCAAACACCAAGGAGCTCACGGCCACTCGCACCGACCAAGCATGCGGGATTTCAATCAATGGCGCATCACGACTGAAGGGCCTACCGCTTGCAGAGGATAGAGACAAATGGTGCTGATCACCATGCCAAGGAGGTGACATCATGATTGCAAAGAGGTTCATGTGGATGGCGCTGGCGATCATGATTGCTGTGACGGGTTACTGGGGAGGGGCGTCAGGAGCCAAAGACCCTAGCGGTAAAGGTGGAATTCCTGCGGAGAAAGTGGCCGACTTCCTGCATGCGGTGATCCAATCTGACCGTACCTTTTATACGGTCCATATCGTGGAACGGATGCAGGCGAAAGGCGTCGTGGTCGCTTCGGAAAATTGGCGGTCCGCAAACACGCTTCCGCTCCCAGCCCAGTTCTTGATGGAGTCAGCCAAGTTGGCGGCGAACACACAAGCCAGGATCGGATACCGACTGATCAGCCTTTGGCCTATCAACAAGCGGAATGGGCCCGCGAGCGAGTCCGAGCAAAGAGGGCTGTGGGAGACCCTGCAGAATCCGGATCGCCCCTATACCGAAACGGTTATGAACGGACGGGATCTGTACTTCCAAGCCATTTATGCCGACAGGGCCATCTCTCAGGCCTGCATCGGGTGCCACAATGCACACCAAGACAGTCCAAGGCGTGACCTCAAGATCAATGACGTCATGGGTGGAATTGCCATCACTATTCCCTTAGAACCGTAGCAGGTTCAAACGGAAGCCGTTAGGCCTGAGCGTTAGGCGATTTTCTTACCGCGGTGTGATTTTTCCAAGCTGACCTCCGAAGCTTCTGTTTTAGCCGCTACCTCTCGGCATTCGATCACCGGCGTCGACAGTGACACTCCTGTGTTCCATATCATGCAAGGGTTGGCCCATCTTTGGAAGAGCTGAGCACAACACAGCAAGACTGTCGCTCTTACAGCTTTCTAAATAGCCACAAAAAATGGGAGCGAGGGTAAAAGAAACTGCCGTAGGATCAGGCGCATACAGTAACGAAAGGTGTTCGTAAGCGCTTGGTGGATTTGGTGAGCTGCCAGTCGATCAACGGCTTACGATTCACTCCTATGGCATCGCACTTGTGTTTTTCTCAGATGCAGAGCGAGAGACGTTGTTTCCTGGCATAAAATTCCATTCATTTTCGACGGGAAGGAGGTGGTAGGTATGGGTTCCAAGCATATCATCAACTCCATGGTGCCGGCATGCGCCATGATTCTATTCTTCGGAATCTCGGTGGCTGCCCATGAAGCCGATCAGGCTGGGCCTCAAACGCACAGGATGGTCGGTGCAGTTGTGACGAAGATCGAGGCGTCGATGTTATTTGTACAACCGGCAAGCGGGTTAAGACCTCGAGCCATTAGCATCAGAAAGGCAGAACGTATGGGGTTGCACGACGCAAAGGTAGGGGAAGAAGTGATGCTGGTGGTTGATGAGGGCGATGTACTCCTGGACATACATAGGATGCGCGTGCCTGGTGCGGGACACCGCCTCATTGTTGGCAATTTAACCTATGCGGATCCGTTCTGGGGTGTGATCAAGATCTCAACCACGGATGGGATTGAAAGTTTTGCAGTCGATCCCCTGGCGGGCAGTAAGCTCTCGATCCTAAAAGACGGTCAACAAGTCAGGGTAGAACTGGATGAAGACAACATGGTGATCGATATCCATCGGAGCCATTAAACAAGTTCGGGCTTTCCATGAAGCACTGTGATTTCATCCTAAGCCCGGATTTACTCATGAAGGGCGCCAAGAATTCCGCGACGCGGGGAATCGGCTTGTCACGCTTGCGGACGCAGCCGAGCCGGTGAAGAGCCGTGCCTTGCAGCGACGAAGACCACCGGGCCCTTATGACCGCCCTCACTATTCAAGATTGAGCTGCGTCGCAAGAAAATCTGCGATGGCCTTATGGCCGGCCAAATTCAGATGTTCGTCATTCGTGAAGTACACCGGCGCCTGGTGGTTGGCTTCCCGGAGCGCTTGAAGAGGATTGAGCACATGAACATGAGGCGATTTTCTGAACCTATCTTGCATGCCTTGAATGAACGGGTAGCCGGTCGCGCGTAATCGATCTGGCTCCGTGAAACTGGCTCCTAGTTGTTGCATATAGAAGACGTAACGCTCATCAACCTGACAGACATGCGGAATCACCAAAAGATAAACCTCACACTGTTGGGGCTCACAGTAGGCAACCACCTCCTCCAATTTGGCGAGGAGTGTGATGTAATCATCGCGCCGCCGGCCTTTGACCAGAATGGAGTTTTCCAAGAGCGAGGGATCCGCCCTCAAATAAATCTTTACCCGTCCTTCATATCTCTCTGTTGAAAAAGAATCGGTCGCCGGAACGGCGCCTGTCCCGGGTGCCGCGCCGGGCGCGGGAGGGCCGCCTGCATCCGATTGGCGGGCTTGACCTATTCGATAATTGACGTAACCGACCGCTCGAAGATGATTCGCAATCATCCAGTAGAGATTGCGCACGAATGAGATCCGGTCCCAATTCACCGGATAGTTCACGTCAAACAGATCGTTGCCGACGTAGAGCTGATAGAGGAAGATCGACGGATGAAAATCACGAAATCGTTTCGGGGCCATCACGGCGGTCTGAATCACTCCCGTTCCACTCACGCCTGCGTTGACAATCCGCACATGAGTGAACGCCTGCTGCAGGAGCGCGGGATAATTCATGGGCCCGGCTGTAAATGAGTCGCCCATGACCAGTATGGTGGGGCGCTGGTTCTCCGAGAGAGATTGAGGCGGATTAAAGGCTCGCAATTCCGGCAAGTAGGTATCGACCACCTGCCATCGATAGAGGGCTTCCAAGACAAGGAGCGACATCAGAAACACCAGCGCCAGAGCGCCTAATACTCGGAAGAGTGTCCTCATGTGAGCACGGAACCGGCGACCGCACGGAAAGCGCGCGCCCTGTCCCTTCACCCGATACTTCCTGCGAGTGAGCGGGCTGAATGGGGA
>JBOHOS010000702.1:0-6309 GCA_050731295.1 Nitrospiraceae bacterium
GAGCAGGAAGCAGGGTTGTCAGGGACAGCGGGAGCAGGATGGCGAGAGCTTCCGATGTCCCCGAACCTTCCACAAATCGCTGCCGCAGCCTCATAAGATTACCCGCGATCTCCCGCCCGCATTGCACGGCCAAATAGGTCCGATCGACCCGAAGGGCCGGAAAGGGATCGTGCCCCATCAACAGCACATGGTGCTCCTGGATCTCGAGATACTCCAAAGGAAAGAGTGTGTGCGAGGCCTGAATCTCCCGCTCGGTGTGAAAGAGAGGAACGACGACCTTCTCCGACGACCAGCGCCGATGGATCTTTGCATATCGTTGGAGAAGAGCCCGGTCGTGCTGCGCAACAAGAAACAGCAGGTTGAGATTGGATCGGCCCGGGAAAAATTCTCCCCTCGCCGCGCTTCCATAAAGGATCACGCCTTCCAGGGTCTCACCGAATATCCCCGAGGCCTCTTTCAGATAGGTACGAAGCGCCTCACGGACCTCATCCGGCAGATCTGCAGGGAGCCTGTCACTGAGCTTGATAGGCATGAACGGTCAACCCGCTTGGACCATGGCGTCAGGTGGCAGGCGATCGGCGTGTAGGTCCGGCAACAGGCCGGCCGCGATCAAACGGTCGGCCAATCCGAACGGAGGCACGGTACGGAGCCCGGCCGTCGTATTCAGGACCTGGTAGCGAAGCCGCCGGTTACGATCGAGTGTTCGGAACACACGGTCACGGAGGAACCCAATGAGCGGATTGCCGGTATTCCAAAACATGACCTGCTCGTCCGCCAAACGCTGCAGCATCTCCACGTGGGGCCGGCGTGCCTGTTCGAACGGCGCCAGGGCGGCCGCTGAACAATCATTGGTTTCCAAGCAGACCGGTATGACATCCGCCAGCGTCATCGCATCCACCATCGCCTGCATGCGACCCTGCGAGGCATGCGGATTCATCGCATGAGCGGCATCCCCGATCAAGACGGCGCGGTCCGTAACCCAGGTGTCGGTCTGAACCCGCCCCGTTGGCATATAGGCTGTTTGCTTCCAGTCCACCAGGGTGTCAAACGTCGAGGCCAGCTCGGGGGCGATCTTTGACCAGTGCTGACGTAGTGACTGAAGGCCGGCGGCTTTCACTTGCGGCATGGAATCGGCGCGAATCATATAAAACAGGTAGACCTTCCGTTCCGCTGCCGGAAACACTCCGAGAATGGTTCGTCGGCCAACAAAATACCGGGCGTCCGTGATCGCATCCTGTGCCTCCAGGATGGCAATCAAGTAGGCCTCCGGATATCGATGCAAGCGGGTGGGAATATGAAGCGCATCGCGGACCTTGGACAGGGCTCCGTCCGCGCCCACGACCATCTTTGCCCAAATCGTAAACCGCCGCCCCGCCTGTTCCACCTCCACGCCGACCATTCGATCGCCATCCCGGACAAGTCCTTTGAACTCCGCGCCATACCGGAGCGCGCCCGGAGCCAAACGTGCCAAGGCGTTCAGAATGGCGTGATGCGCTGCGTTCGGCAGCGTGACGACCGCTCGGTTGTATGGCGGCGGCAACATCCCGTAATCGATCGTGCACAAACGATTGGACCCGCCCATCCCAAGCGTTACATCACCCGCCCTCCCTGAACTGGCCGTGGCCGGTTCAGCTCCCCTGGAACGCGCCCCTAGCCGTCCCCCGCCCGCCCGGCAAAAATGAAAATACCGCACTGGCCGTACCGCATCGGCAGGGAGTTGTCCCAAGACTCCGAGACGGTCCAATACGGATTGTCCATTCGGCTGCAGGATCTCGCCTCGCAATCCGGTAGGCGGCCCGTGCGCCTGTTCGAGGACGATCGCGTGGATCGCCTTTTGCGCCAGCGCAAGGCCGAGCACCGCGCCGCCACCGCCGGCGCCGACGATCACGACATCGGCTTCTTCCGTCATTTCACCAGTCATTTCATTGCCACGGCTCGTACCGGACCGGGTCTCGCCACATCGACAAGAATTTGTCGCGCGCTTTCGCGCTGGTGATCGGATCGATGATCACGTCCAGTCGTTCATCATTATAGCGATGCCCGCTCGTCGTCAGATTCATCGAGCCGGAGGTGTTGAGCAGGTCATCGACGACGACCTGCTTCAAATGCATGAGCCCGTCATGTTGGTTGATCCGGATGGGAATGCCGGCTAAACGCAAGGCGCTCAACGCGGCATGTTGTTTTGAGTCATGTATCTGCTCGCGGTCCGTGATGACTCGGACATCAACTCCGCGTTTCTTCGCCGACACCAAGGCCTTTACGGCAGGCGGAAACGTAATGCTGTAGACGGCGACAAAAATGTAGTGCCGAGCGCCGTCATAAATCGAGACCAATTTGTCACCCGGCAGGTCCTCAGGTGCATAGAAGACCTCAATCGTCGCGCTCTGGCATGGAGGCACGAACCCGCCCAGGCCGGCAAGCCAGCCAGACAGCACGATCGCCCGCGCTACGGAGATCACCATCGCCAATACCCTAGTCGGCCTCGAACACCGCCTTAAAATGATCCTCGGCAGCATCCCACGCGTGAGGAGAAGTCTTGCTGAGCCAGTCTCGGAGGTAGGCCTTCTGCCCGGTCGTCAAGATGTGTTTAATTTGGTGGGAGCGGCCTTGAATCGGCTGAAGAAATCCTGCGCGCTTATTGAAGTCGAGTGTCGCGGTCCTCACATAGATATTGGTATAGGAAGTCGGAGCCCCTTGTTCTTCGTCGCCTTGAATCCAGACCGAGATGAACTTTTCCAATTTCAATCCCTCGCTATCCAGCGCCGGATCGGTGTCGTGAAACAATTCGTTCTCTGACTGAGCCAATGGCGTGCTCTCTTCAAATCGAAACATAAAATTCTGATTCCACATAGACATCGTCCCTAGTGAATTGACGAGCCAAGCGCCAGGAAGGCGATTCTTCGCACTCGCACATTGCGGCGGAAAGAACCGGCATACTGTAGGGGAAGCGCGGCCAAAGTCAAGGCCGGCAAGACGGAAGAAAATGAGCGGCAAGGCACCGGGTTTGGCATCTTCTCATGTGCCCATTCCATCAACTCGTCGCCTTGACAAGGCTAAGCGTTGTTTGTTAGCGTTTGGAATTCTTTTGTCCTATAGCGGGGTTCGAGGGCTTCTCCGATGTTGGTTAAAATAAACGGGAAATCAGAAGACGTGCAGGTCGCGACGGTTTTGGATCTCCTGAAAGCCAAGAGCATCGATCCGCACATGGTCGCTGTCGAATTGAACGCCACGATGTTGGAGCGGGATCATCTGGCCACGACACCGGTCAAGGAAGGAGACAGCCTGGAGTTTCTCTTCTACATGGGAGGCGGGCGGTGACGGGACGAGCCCATAAGGAAATCACCGAGCTGATCGGCGGAACGCCGCTGGTTCGTCTCAATCAGTTCTCTCGCCCAGATTCGGCGACGATTTATGCCAAGGTGGAATCATTCAATCCCGGAGGAAGCGTCAAAGATCGCATCTGTCTCAATATGATCAATGAGGCCGAACGCCAGGGACGTTTGAAGCCCGGCGGGACGCTGGTCGAGCCGACAAGCGGCAACACGGGCATCGGGCTGGCGCTGGTCGCCGCGGTGCGCGGCTACAAATTAATCCTCGTCATGCCCGAAAGCATGAGTATGGAACGGGCCAGCCTGCTCTCTTCCTATGGCGCGCAGTTGGTCTTGACGGCCGCCTGGGAAGGCATGAAGGGATCAATCAAAGAAGCCGAGAGCATCGTGACTCAAAATCCGTCCTACTTTATGCCGGATCAGTTCTCGAATCCGGCCAATCCCGCCGTGCATCGGCAGACGACCGCGGTGGAGATCTGGGATGCTCTGGATGGACAAATCGACGCGTTTGTGGCCGCCGTCGGCACCGGCGGTACCATTACCGGATGCGGCGAGGTCTTTAAGGAACGCAAGGCGACCGTCAAAGTGATCGCTGTTGAGCCGGCAGGCTCTCCGGTCTTATCGGGAGGCGATCCGGGTCCGCATAAAATTCAAGGCATCGGCGCCGGCTTCATCCCAAAAGTGCTGAACCGAGCGATTCTCGATCGCGTGATCACGGTCACCGATGATCAGGCGTATCAGACATCAAAATTGCTGGCCAAGAAAGAAGGCCTTCTGGTCGGCATCTCGTCGGGCGCCAACGTGGTGGCGGCTCAGAAGGTCGCTGAGGAACTGGGGCCGGGGAAGAACGTCGTCACGATCCTTTGCGATACCGGCGAACGGTATATCAGCATCGAAAAATATTTCAATATTTAAAGATGCTGAAAATGGCCCCCAACTTTGTTCTCGGCTCGTCAAAAGTCCTCAACGTAGCCCAGAGGCTACGCCTCCGGCTTTGACTTCACCTGCGGCCTTGTTGGTTGGCCGTTTTGAGCATCTTTATGGAGCGGTAGAATACACGAACTAAGATGGAATTTACCGACGACCAGATCACCCGCTACAGCCGGCACATTTTATTGCCCGAGGTCGGCGGCAAGGGGCAGAAGAAGATCGCGCAGGCGAAGATCCTGATTGTCGGCGCCGGCGGGCTCGGTTCGCCCGCGGCCCTGTACTTGGCTGCGGCGGGTGTCGGAACCCTCGGTCTCATCGACAGCGACGTGGTCGATCTTTCGAATCTCCAGCGCCAGGTCATTCATCACACGCCGGATCTCGGCAGACCGAAGGTGGAGTCGGCAAGAGAGAAGATTCTGGCGCTCAACCCGGATATCAATGTCGTTCTCTACCAGGATCGCTTGGTTGCCAAGAATGCCTTGGAGGTGATCCGAGAGTATGACGTCGTCATCGACGGGGTGGACAATTTTCCGGCGAAATTCTTGATCAATGATGCCTGTGTCTTCGCCGGCAAGCCGCTCGTGCACGGCGGCATTCTTCGATTCGACGGTCGCGTCACAACGATCATTCCGAAACGGTCTGCGTGCTACCGCTGCGTGTTCAAGACACCCCCGCCCCCCGGACTGGTGGCAAGTTGTCAGGAAGCCGGCGTGATCGGCGTGCTTGCCGGCATCATCGGGACCATCCAGGCTACCGAGGCCCTCAAGCTCGTCTTGAAGATCGGCCATCCGCTGACCGACCGTCTGCTCGACTTCGATGCCCGGCGAACCGCGTTCCGGGAGATCAAGACCCGGCGGAATCCGAACTGTGCTTTGTGCGGGGATCATCCGACGATCACCGAATTGATCGACCATGAGCCGGAGAGCTGCGAGTTGAGGACGCCGGTCTTCAGCGGTTCGCAAGCCGCTGGATATTCCAAGCCGAAACGCGAATAGCTGATCGCTTGTTGTGTGGTGATGCCATGACAAAGATGAAAGCGCTGACATGCCGGGAATGTGGAAAGGAATATCCGACCAAGGCCATCCACGTATGCGAAATGTGCTTCGGCCCCTTGGAAGTGAAATACAACTACGACGAGATCAAGCAGACGATCTCTCGCCGGAAAATCCAAAACGGCCCCAACAGCATGTGGCGCTACATCGATCTGCTGCCGATTGAAGGCGCGGCTACCGTTGGACCCCATGCGGGCTTTACTCCTCTGGTGAAGGCCAAGAATCTTGGGGCTTATTTGGGACTCGATGAACTGTACATCAAGAACGATACGGTCAATCATCCGACCCTCTCGTTCAAAGACCGCGTCGTGGCGATTGCCCTGACCCGAGCCCGCGAACTGGGGTATGAAACGGTGGCCTGCGCCTCGACGGGCAATCTGGCCAACTCCGTCGCGGCACATGCGGCGGCGTCGGGCATGCAGTGCTATGTGTTCATTCCCGGTGATCTCGAAGCCGCCAAGGTGCTGGGCAATCTGATTTATCGTCCGAATGTCGTCGAGGTCGAGGGCAATTACGACGATGTGAATCGTCTCTGCAGTGAAATCGCCGCGGAGCACCGCTGGGCCTTTGTGAACATCAACATCCGCCCCTATTACGCCGAAGGCTCTAAGACGCTCGCCTTCGAAACGGTGGAACAACTGGGATGGCGGACGCCCGATCAAGTGGTCATCCCCATGGCCTCGGGGTCGTTACTCACCAAGATTTGGAAAGGGCTGAACGAAATGCGCGCGGTCGGCTTGATCGATCAGGTCGCGACGAAGGTCAATGGGGCCCAGGCGGAAGGCTGCTCTCCGATCGCGACCGCGCACAAGGAAGGCCGGGACTTCTTCAAGCCGGTCAAGCCGAAAACGATTGCCAAATCTCTCGCCATCGGCAATCCGGCCGACGGGTACTATGCCTTGAAGACAACGGCCGAGAGCAGGGGCACCATGGACACGGTGTCGGACGACGAAGTTGTCGAAGGGATCAAGCTGCTCGCGCAAACCGAAGGCATTTTC
>JBOHOS010000703.1:0-2797 GCA_050731295.1 Nitrospiraceae bacterium
GTGCCGTTCAGTTTCCACAACCAATCTGCGCGCGTGAAATTGGACCGCCTCGTTCGGCAAAGAAGGGTTGTGCAGGGCGTCGGTGGTTTTTGGGAAGATCTGATCAGCCACGTCGCGAATGTGAGCAACGAGCTGATGGAGAGTCGTCAAACGGTTGATCAAGGCATCGTAATCCGTGTGGTGAGAAGGCGGGTTATTGCTTCCAGCCATAGGCTCGACCCCCAAGAGGCATCTCATGATGAAGAGGACGAGAACGTGAAGTCACGTGTGCCATCTGGTTTAGAAAAGGCAGAAGCGTTCCGGTCATTATGCGCAAGAACGATTGATTGTCAATAAGGCCGATTGTCTGTGGCCGTTTACCTAATTGAGATAATCGCCAATTCCTGTATTCTCATTGACCAACGACGACGAAGCGACCGTTTGATCACATAAAGATCAGGCTGCAGATCGCAAGTAAGGCTAATTCGGCGGGAAGATAATCACGAAGGGAGGCTACATGGAGCAACGCAAGCATCCGCGCTTCGCGGTGCGGTTTCCGGTCTCATTTGCAGAGGAACAGATCGAGGGTGATGGTCTGGCCTGGAATCTCTCCACAAGCGGGTGCGCCGTAGAATGCGAAACGATCGTGGCGATTGGGACCTACGTGAAGATGCTCCTCTGTCTTTTAGAGGAATCCGCGCCGATCGTGATAGACGTGGCTGCGGTGCGGTGGTCGAACGCCCAAGGCTTTGGGGCAGAATTCATGGGTATGTCAGTAGATGATCAGCAGCGACTGCAACGGTTTATCGCTGGGCTGAATCAAAAGGTCTAAGCTCGATGGATCCAGGCAAGAGTCTGCTCGAATCTTTCTCTACACTCTGATCCGACACTCGCCCCAGCTGACCGATCCCTCGGACCTGTTCGTTATCATTCTGACGCCGAACGCCCATCTGAGATCATCGTCCAGGCGGACGCCATCGGAATGTCTCATGAAGCCGATATGTCTGTGACGATGAGATATCTCATGTGCCCTTCTGCCTGGGATCTTTACGCCAGAATCACGCTTCCTTCCTACCTTTTTTGTGAAAGCGATTGGCTCAGTTAGGTGCACTGTTATGTGGCTGCCATAACAGGCGGACGCCATCAAAAAGCGAGGTCAAGCATGAAACGCCTCTTGTTCAGTCCAACCAACGCGGACGCCTTTTCTCACGATGTCCGTGGTATGAGGCAGGGAGGGGGCTATGAGTGTCTTGGAGATGTGGCGAAAGGCTCAAAGCTATCAATTATGGAAACGAGCGACCAAGCCCGCTCTCTGGAACGATGAGACAGGTGAGCCTCAGCGTTTCATATCGCTGGCGGAAACGCCTCACGGCAATTGGTGGTTGCGCCGTCCGCTCACAATGCCGGGCAGCAGCCGGTCGCTGCATGTGACTCTGCACCTGAAACAACCTGCCAAGCTTGGTTGTCAGTGAGGATCAACACCATGTACAACTCACAGCGAACCGTCAGTGTCGCCTTAGCTCTCTACTTCGGCATCCTCACTGCCTATATGGCAATCTGACGTCCACCGCAGACAATCCAGCGTGCTACGCTGCAACTTTCGCCCCGTTCCCATGCGCCGCCGTCTTGGGACCTCCCAGCGAATCACGGGATGTCAATCAACGGTTGAAACGATGTCTGTGATCCTGACAGAGTTTGTCGGACTAGAGAAAGAGTTGAGACGTGACGTTCTAAGTCTTCAAAGTAACGCTTTGAATCTGGGGGTCTTTGTGCCCTTCTTCATGCTGCTGGCGGCGCACTACCGACAGCGTTGCTCCCAACTGGGTTCGTGATAGTAAGCGAAGACGAAACGTGCTTGATGATGTCTCCCCCCTGTTGTGTCTGTGTCACGTCAGGTTCCGAGGAGTCATGGCCAGTGTCGTACCACCGTTTGTAGTCATAGAGCAACATGACTATGCCCACGACATCTAATATGAGCCATATGATTGCGATCTTCAGCATGTTCCTCCTTAACATATCTTCGGCAGTAGCTGCTGTGAATATTATAAAAACCTAGGAAAATATATATAGACGATTTATCGGTCTTCCCGTGTCGGTTGATGGCTTACATGACCCTTGCACGACCATGGGCCGAGCGGGATTGGAAGGGGACAGCGCAGAATTGACAGTAACAGTTTGCCCGCGTAGAGGGCCCACAGGTAGACGGCGAAGTTGTGAAGGTAAAAATCGCGGACTTACACTTCCACGATCTTCGGCACACGTTTGCGACTCGGATGGTGCAGAATGGCGTGGATCTGTATAAGGTTCAACGGCTCTTGGCCACAAGGCACCGCTCATGACGCAGCGGTATGCTCACCACTATCCAGAAAGCTTGCGGGATGGTGTGGGAAGCGTTGGAGACACCGAGGTCGTTTAGCACAATTTCAGGACAGTCACGGGGTCCAGAGGAAGTGGTGGCTACGGTAACTATATGAGAAAATGGTGGCCCCGACACGAATTGAACGTGCGACACGCGGTTTAGGAAACCGCTGCTCTATCCAACTGAGCTACGGGGCCGTTCTCTTTTCTTTTCAGTAGTTGTAATGCCTTGATGGTCACCGGTCCATGGTCATCCGACACTTGTTCGACACTTTTGGGAACGCCACTTTGGGCGCCCTTCTCCATGGCCTCCCGAAGGGACTCCTCATGTGGCTGACAGTAATCCTCCACCATCTTGAGACTGCTCCAGCCACCGAGGATTTGGAGGATTCTGACCGGGGTGTGTGGTCCCATTCGTGAAGCCCAGGTTTTCCTGAGCGAGTGAAAGGTCACGCCCTTG
>JBOHOS010000704.1:0-3557 GCA_050731295.1 Nitrospiraceae bacterium
GCGCGATCCACGGAGCCGAGGCTGAAACTCCCACCAGCACCACCACCTGCATCACGATGCAGGTTCGCTGCAGAGAGCTTCCATGCATAAAACCCTTGTACGTTGAATTGATAAACGCGCCGAGGACCTTGCTTAGGTGGACGATAATGCTGATAAAGATGAGCAGCGCCACGGGCATAGACAGCCACGGATGCTCCAGGCAGAAGTCCCAGAAGGATGGCATGAGGCGAACGAGATCTTCTGGATTGAGGATATCAGCCAGAACCCTCGGAGGGAGGCTGACGGCGATGTGCATGGCGAAGGCGAACATGGTGTTTCTCCGCGACGAGCCTCAACATAACGAACTGTAAACGGCTGGCTCTTCCAACCAGGCTTCTACATGACAAGTGATCTCGAGCAATATTCAAACCTCCGAGAAAACCGTTTCCTGGCACTGGAACCCCATGAATAGTCGTGAGAAGGCGTCTTTCGTTTCGATGTGGGCTGTACGATTCCGGATACAGGGGTTTATCTGGATAGATACGGGGTGAATCCCAGTGGCTCGTAAACGACGCTATGGGCGCGAAGCAAGGGATGCCGCACCATCGAGGTGCAGGGTGACATGAGTCGTGGCGTTGCCGGAAGCATGGAATGTGGCGGCTGAGAACGTGCCGCCGACCAATCGAGCGAGCACGTTTCTGGTGATCTGTTCCGCGGCCTGACTCAACCGCGATGAGCGCAGCCTCGGCGCGTTGAAATCGTCGAGTCCCCAACTCCATTGAATCGTTCCAGTGGCAAAGACCGTGGTTCCAGCGGCCGTCGTATACGACGCCATATCGGCATAGCGGGTGCCATCACCGAACCGGTAGGGTGAATGGGCAATGACGGCCGTGCCAGGTGGCGCGTGCCCGAAGGTTCGATCAACTTCATAGCCGAGAAGCCCCGGCAAGCGATCTCCCTCCTTGAGGCCGGTTCCGGAAAGGACCCAATGTCCGGGGTCGGTAATGATGACGTCCGCATCCACCGGATCGCTTTCGTACATCACCCCGATGAACGACTCCTCAGGAAGATTCACCGGCGCTTCGCGCCATCTCGTCGTCACCCGCTGATCGTTGCCGGGGTCATCGTCGATGGCATAAGGATCGTCCTCCACGGTCTTGTACGCTACCATCGTGCGATACGGCTGTGCGGTGACGGAACTGGTCTCCAGTCGGATTTGCCAGTAGCAGACATTACCTGAAAAGAACCCCAGCCCAACACCGCGATCACGCGCCTGTTCGACGTGCTCGCGCATTTCCCACGACCAATACTCGTCGTGCCCGACGGACAGCCAGGCTTTGCGTCCTTTCCAGAAGGTGGGGTCTCCATGCGTATCGATGTTGGTGCTGTAGGTCACATCGTAGCCGTTGCGCTCCAGCCAACGCACCATGTTGTATTCCCATCCGGCCTGCATGCCCATACCCGTCAGGAAGTCCGCGGCGCCGTTTCCATACGCGGCCTGTGGGTTCTCACTTGGCGCATACGGCCGATTGAACGACACTTTTCTGGCGGGCGGACCGACGGTATTGAATTGGTACAGGGACTTGCCACCCCAGTTGTTATAGGCCTGGAACGTGGTGACGCTGGATTGGAATAGGTAGTCCGAGCCGCGTTCGTCGTCCCTCACGACAAACATGATGTAACTTTGCTTGCCGCTGATGCCCCCGGTGAGCTTGGCAAGATAGACACCGCTCAGCCAATCGGTGTCGTCCTCCGGATTCGACGTGGTGATGGTAACCGATTCCGCCCAGTCGCATTCAATGAGTCCGGTCAACGGGTCCGGCTCGGGCATCGGTTGCCGTACACCTGGTCCTGTGATCCCGCCCTTGACCAGCCGCGCGCCATCGCCGCCATACCAACCCATGCGGTAGATATCGATCGTGAAACCCGGATCTGATGTGTTCACAAAGAAGCTGATCTGCCCGCCACGGTTCACGCTGGTCAGCGAGGCATACCCCTCGATTTCGAGAGAGTCGGCCGGATTGGAAAGCTGCCACGCGGTGGTGCCGGGACGTTCGTTTTCGATTTGGACTGGAGTGGCGGCATGACCGGCGGATCTGCTGACTACAAACAGACACAACAGCAGGCAACTCGAAGTCAGCACATTCTTGACCTTCAAGATCATCCCTGTTAACGTGCCTGCACGAGGATCATATGTCTTCTCCGGCCTCTCATATCAAATTCACCTATGAAGATTACTTGCTGTTTCCGGACGACGGCAAGCGCCACGAACTCATAGACGGAGACCATTTCGTGACTCCTTCGCCGACGACGAAGCATCAGAGGATTTCAGGAAAATTGTTCCTGCACATAGGGATTCACGTTGAAAAAACTCAAGCCGGGCAGATTTTCGCAGCTCCCATGGACGTTGTCCTCTCTGATCTCAATGTGGTAGAGCCGGACCTCTTGTACATCTCCTCTGCTCGATCCTCGATCATTACCGAGAAAAATATTCAAGGTCCTCCAGACCTCGTTGTCGAGATTCTATCTGAAGCCACTCGCAAGACCGACGAGATCATCAAACGCAAGCTCTACGAACGGTACGCCGTTCCTGAGTATTGGATCGTCGATCCTGAACTGGAGACTGTGAAGGTGTACCGTTTAACAGACGGACACCACGTGCGCGTCGCTGAACTGGCACGCGAAACGAACGATTCGCTGACGACCCCGCTCCTCCCCAATCTTGTTATCCCGCTGACCGACATCTTCCATATAAACTAACTTCGCCTTGCCCCATGCCATGCCTCGTTTTCGCAATGCGGGGAGAGAATTCAGGCTGAACCAGCGCGCGTGCAGCTGGATCTGACGGCCGAACAGGCCGAACTACTACGGGACTCCTTGTTCACATAGGCGGGACCTGGATGTGGGACGACGGAGCAAGTTGCTGGCTTTGCACGAAGAGTTCATGAGCGCTCAGCCGCGTTATGCAGCCATAAGCCACCTGAGAGGAGATCTCAATAACAGTTCCAAGCCGTGGATGGAGGCAGGGCCTTGAAATGACCGAAGGCTTCCGCCCGAAGCGCGCTTGTGGTTTTCTCGCCTTCAATGTTCCACCCGCAAACTGAACGCCGAACTATAGTTATGATGTTTTCTGCTATCTCCCGAGACTGCACGCTCAATCTCTTTTCCTAACGTCAATTCTAATCTTGTCGGTCAAGCCCAGGTCGTCTAAGACTTGTTTGATGTCCTTCTCCATACTGGGCGCCGTTTGGTACTCAACGTCTATCTTGAAAGTCAAGCCGATCTGGAGATTGGCGCCCGTCTTCAATTTTGGAATCAGCTTAGTTCCAAGCCGATTCCACACTTCAGACGGAATGGCGCCAGAAAGACATATGGTCCGATGAGATGACTCAGAAGAAGCTGTTGTCTTTGATGGCTGGAATTCTTCAACCAATGGCTGGGACGCTTTTTCATCGCCGCCAGCTTTAGCAGTGTCGGCTTCCCCACCCTTCTTTAGCGCCTTAGCTCTTGCTTTAAGCAGAAGATAAACATCGGCATCAAACGTCACTTCTTCTGACGGAAGAAGCTCTTGGTACCAC
>JBOHOS010000705.1:0-2666 GCA_050731295.1 Nitrospiraceae bacterium
CACGGAAGGCGTCCTGAGTATGACCCGGTTGCGGGGGGTCACGAACATGCCCGGCAGAATGGCCTCAGCCGCTTTTGAGCACCACATGAACTATGATTTCTCAGGCTATCCCAAGCTGAGCGTGCCGTGGACTCAATCGCTCACCGGTCGGATTCTGACTATTGCCGATTGTTATGACGCCATGACGTCCGCACGGGTCTACCGGCGGGAACCGTTGGCCCCGGAGAAGGTCCTTAAAATTATGTTCTCCAAAAGCGGCCAGTCGTTTGATCCCGTGTTGCTGAAATTGTTTGTTAACTGCGTGGGGCTCATTCCGATCGGCAGCCTCGTCTTGCTCGATTCCAATGAACTCGCGGTGGTACTGCGCCCCAATTCAGGAGAGCAGGTCGCCCAGAGGCCGATCGTGAAGATCATCACCGATGCAACCGGCAACCCGCTGGAAGGGCCGGAAGTGGATTTGACTGAAACCGACTCGGAAGGACGCCACCTGCGATCCATTGTTCGGCTGGTCGACAATACCGAGTACCGCTTCGATACAAGTCGCTACTTCGTCTGACGCCGATCACCCCGCGCAATCCCCGACTTCATCCACCCGCCCGACTTCGATCCCTTTCGACTCGCTTACCGTCTCGATTCAGGCGGAGGCCAATCCATTTCGGCCTGCCGGCCACAGTAAAAACACGAGAGCCGATAGCGAGCTTTGCGCCGTGGATTCGGCAACGACGTAAAGACCACCGGGGTGTCGTCATGAGGACACATCGGTTGCTGATGCATCAGATGTTCATCTGCCATGACCAGCAACGACGCGTCATCCCAGGGAGGCGACAAGGATTCGCATCCGGTGAGCCGGGTACACCATCCACAGCTCTGGCAGGTCAACTCAAACATTTTGACTCTGTCGCGGAATTGCGAGAGATCGACGATGTCCACCGGCCCCCGGCAGCCGGAAGTTGCACACGGAATCGGCTCATGTTGAAGGGCTCTGACAAAGCTGTTATGCGAATGCTTGGTGTCCGTCATGAATGCCTCCGCGCGCTTGCCCGCCGGGTCATATCCGTCCCGATTGTGTTCCCGAAACAGGTTTGACACAGATACATAATTTTCGCTTCCATTGCATCAACGTTTTTTGGCCATACCCATTTTGATGTCATCTTGACACCACGCGGTTTCGTTTTTACCCCGTTTTAATGGGCAATCTCATAATGTGTCGTGTAAGACAACCGCACGACTAGACCAGAGGCGACCTATGACGCTAATTGCCCTAGGCTTGTGGATCGGGATGAT
Source organism: Nitrospiraceae bacterium (assembly GCA_050731295.1). Lineage (GTDB taxonomy): Bacteria > Nitrospirota > Nitrospiria > Nitrospirales > Nitrospiraceae > JBOHOS01. The sequence goes on from JBOHOS010000705.1 coordinate 1,285, forward strand.
GGGAATGCTGTGGCTTTTCGTGATGTCTCTTGCAGACGACGGTGTGGACCGCCACAGGATCAACTCACATGCCGAACTACCAGGAGACCAGGATCAAAGGAATGCGGCGTGACGGGTTGTGGCGCTCCCGAGAGTGTTCCGGAAGGAGTGTTCCTTCGGTGACGATCGGCATGACATGGCTGACTGGATTGATCGTTGTTGTGCTGTGGTCGTTGGCAACTCCCGTGGTTGCGGCAGAGCCCTCCTCGTCAGGCCCGCAAGAGGAGCATCGAAAGGTTGAGCTGGGCGAACCCCCATTAGAGACGGCCCCGGCTGAAACTCCTCTGTGGCACTACGGTGGATTTGTCGATCTTGGCTATTCTCTTGACTTTAATTTTCCGGCCAATCACTTGTTTCAAAATAGAAGCACCACGCCGAGAGTGAACGAGCTGGACCTCAACATGGGCGGCGTGTACGTGAGGAAGGATGTGTCGATCCAGTCTCGCTGGGGTATGGAGCTGTTGGCTCACGGTGGTCAGGACGCAAAGGAATTCGGCTTTGCCGTAAACACGCCCAGAGTTGGCTCATCGGATCAGCTTCGCCATTTTGGTCGCGCCAATGTCTCCTATCTGGCGCCTGTCGGCAACGGTCTCACGGTCCAGGCCGGCTTGTTCAATAGCTTGATCGGGTACGAATCCTTATATGCAAAAAACAACTTCAACTACACACGGGCATGGATCGCCGACTACTCGCCGTATCTCATGTTTGGAATCAACGCCAGCTATCCGTTCAACGATAAGCTGACCGGCACTCTGTTTGTGATCAGCGAATACTTTCATTTGGCGAACTCCAACAGTCTCCCGAGCTATGGCGGTCAGTTGGCCTATAAACCGACCCAGGGTTGGACCATTAAGGAAACGGTTTACTTTGGCCCGGATCAAGCCGACACCGCATTAAAATTCTGGCGGCAGTTCTTGGACACCATCATCGAGTGGAGGGGCGATACCGTCACCGTCGCGCTTGAGCACCAGATCGGGACCGAGAATATCGCCAGAGTCCCCGGCAGCCCCAGGGCTTTCTACACAGGCGCAGCCGCTCCGGTTCGATGGAATATCCATGGCCTGTGGAGCGTCGCCGTCCGGCCGGAGATTTACTGGGACCGAAATGGTCGGTTGACGGGATTCGAGCAGCTCATCAAGGCTATGACCACCACGCTGGAGTATAGAGTGCCGTACAAGTGGACCAATACGATCCTTCGGCTTGAGCACCGGTACGACGAATCCACTGGAGTCGGCGGCGGGTTCTTTAAGGGCAATGAGATTAGCCCCGGCGTCATTGGACTAACGCCCACGCAGCATTTGCTCATTTTCTCGGCGATCTGGACATTTGATTCGCCATAGTCC
>JBOHOS010000706.1:0-7442 GCA_050731295.1 Nitrospiraceae bacterium
TCCCTTGCTTCTCCAGGCACTCGATTTTGCCGACACCACTCGATTCATGGAGGAGCTCTATCGACGCAGCGTGGACGCGTGGCACGACCACGTGGAGTTCGAAGGCCATCTTCAACCGGGTCAAAACGGGGAGCGAGGGGGATACTTGAGTCTTAAGCTCTATCCGAGGGGCAAGGCGCAGTCAGATGAAAGCATGACTGCGGAAACCTGGGTCGGGTTTTCCAACAAGCCGAAAGAAGAGCACCTGCATTTTGACTTTAAACTTTCGAAACAGCCTAAGACGCCGTTCTCACCTGAAGAGTATCTCTGACCTTCCCTCATCCTCGCGCTATATCCCCGCCGTGAACGGCACGGAAAGGCTAAGTTCTGCTAATTACCCCGTTTCTTAAATTGCGGCGGAATGGATCCTTGTGGCGGTGGGCTGGGTGCGGGTGATGGCGAAGAGAATCCAAAACCACGGCGGTAGAGGCCGTACGGAGCGTACCGATAGGGTCCCCAATACGGGTAATACTGGTAGGGATAGTAGCCGTAATACCCGCCATAATACGGATGAGGGCCGTATCCGGCATACTCGCTCGACATGGTTTTGCTCCAGTCGACGAGCTGTTTGATTTCCAGGACGGGATAGGCATATTGGCTTTCGTCCAATGACTTGACGACGGATTCCTTCACCTCGCCGATCACCGTCACCGGGTTGCCTTCTTCAACGACCGCCGGGTCAAGCCCGCTGCCTTCTTGGACCGCGAGAAATCTGCCTTCGGACCGGCTTCTATTCTCGGATGGTCCAAATGAAGAGCTCGACGGAATTTGTAAGACTTCTATTTCCGTGCGATCCCGAGCCCGTTTCGCACCGAGGATGACGCCGTTGAGCATCACGACTTTGCCTTCATAACTGGACGGGGAGGATCGCAGATCGGAAAACGACACGTCGGGGTCAACCTGTTGTCGCAAATCTTTGGGGACCAAGCGGTCAAAGAGGTATTGCCCGCTCTGGTGAGCCGACTGGGCGCATGCAGAAAGGATCGTGACGAGAATGAGAACCCTCAGGAAGAGAGTGGTCATGGTGATCAAAAGTGATAGGAGACGCCAAACATGACGTGTTGAGCTCGGTAATCTCCGACGAATCCTCCCACGGCGCCGAAGGCACGGTCAAATTGAAACGTGGCTTGCGTGTACTTGTATTCAGTGAATAAGGCCACATAAGGGGTGACAAAAAACCTCGTGCCGGCGAGGAGATTGAGGCCTGTCGTGACATCGGAGTCGGCCTGCGTGGTGGCCGATTCACCGATGCGCGTGAAGATCAATGCGGCTCCAATGCCGGCGTACGGCTGGATCGCGAGGCCGGGGTAGCGAATGACAAAATTCAGCGCAGCCGTCGTTACCCGCAGATGAATCCCCGGGATATTATCCAAGTTTTTGATATGCGGGGTCGTGTTGAAGACGTCCGCTTCGAGGCCGAACCAGCCGTGTCCCGGGAAATATCCGACCTTGGCGCCATAGGCCAACGAATTTTTGAGGTCGAAATCCGGCGCCCGCAAGGTCGTCAGACTCCCCGTGCCTCCGATGTCCGATAATCGATCGGCGAACGTTGGGCCGACCTGGCCGGCCACATACCATTCGGCTGCGGTGTCACGAGGGCCCCACACCCCGATTCCTAGAAGACCGGCCACCACCAACCAGACGAGAAAGTTCAAAATGCGGTTCCTTCTGCTTCCTTCTTTCATACAGCACGATCGCCGCCTCCCATTCGGCGGTCGATGGGTGCCGGTCCCACTGTACTTCGGCGAGCGGCCAATTCCCATCAGACGGATACCTACGCATCGAAGAGCCTGACGGCGCCTTCGTTCGCCGAATATTGCTCTCGTAGATCCGAAGCCATCATTTCTATTGATAAAATCAGCTACGTACAACCTCGAATTTTCTTGTTGAGCTACTCTTTGGGGTTTTGCTACCATTCCCACCCGGCCCTTCACTCACGAGTGGCACTCATAAATAATCCATAAGGAGGGTCCATATGAAACGTTTAATCGGGCTTATGGCTCTGGCGGTGCTATTGAGCTTCGGGACTGTGGCGGTGACGGCCTATGCCGGCGAAGCTCCCGCTCCCACGGAGAAGAAGGACAAGAAGAATCCGAGCGGACCGAAGGCTGGTGAAGAAGAGAAGAAGAAGGGCGAAAAAAAAGGCGGACACTGAGATCTATCGGGCACGGCCGCCGGCCGTGCCCGCCTTCCGCGTATTGCAACCAATCGACCTCTCTATCCTCCTTAGAAAACCCAGGATTTCTCATTCGGACGGTCTACGCTCCACAAGTTAAGAACGGGTGTTTAAGCCGGTACGAACTTAAGAGCTGCCGAATTGATACAATAACGCAGTCCGGTAGGGGGTGGCCCATCGTCAAACACATGGCCTTGATGACCGCCGCATCGGGCGCAATGCACCTCCGTTCTCGACATGAAGAGATGCCGGTCGGTTTTCGTGCCGATCGCAGACTCTGATAGCGGCTTCCAGAAACTCGGCCATCCGGTCCCGCTATCGAATTTGTGTTCGGACGAAAAGAGCGGCAGGTCGCATCCTGCGCAGTGATAAGCTCCCGGCTTTTTATTGTCATGGTACTTGTTGGTGAACGGGCGCTCCGTCGATTCCTTCCGAAGGACCTGGTATTGTTCTGCGGTCAGCAACGCTTTCCATTCCTCATCCGTCTTAGTGACTTCGAACATCTTGCCGCCCTCCTTTCCCAACACCGGCCATAGTCCCATCTGCTGAGCTAGGACGCCGGCTCCGACGGCAACGCCGGTTTTCAATAGAGTTCTTCGGTCCATAGCATCCTCCTTGGCACTCTTTCACCTCAAAATCCTTTTCTTCAGAGGAGTTATCCATTCTCCGCGATCGTTACACCGCGCGACCTCCGCGGCTCCAGGTTCGCTCCAATCTACGGATGGAGCCTCTGTTGGGGTGTTGGTATGCCGGAAGAATCCGTCGCCTCGTCGATCCGCTGAAACCACGCTGCAGAGCATTTTCAATGAATTGGGACCGTTACCAGCAAGGATATGAATAAAACGGTCCATAGCAGGGCCCGAAAAAGCGACGGCCGTAGAAAAAAGGCCGCCCATAATAGAAGGGGCCTCCGTATCCATACGAATAGGAGAAACCCAAAAAGGGACTGATCTGAAAGGGACGAACGTCGTTGATAAGCTGGTCCCGGTCTTTGATCCTGTCCTGCAGATGCTCGGTCACCGAGGCTTGCCGGTCTAACCGGTCCTGAAGCTGCCCGGCCGTCGCCTTCTGCGAGCTGAGTTCTTCCTGCAGGCGTGAGACCTTGCCCTGCTGAATTTCGATGTACGCGTACAGGCAATTCAAATGCGCATCGCCCGTATAGGCCAAACACTCTTCAGGCGACTTGAATCCCCCCGCTCGCGCCGGGACGTCAGGCCCGGCCGCTCCAGCGATACCGAATAGAAGAAACATCACGATCATCCATCGCATAGCGGTCGTCAGAGCCCGATCCCCGGATGGAGGGCGGACGCGTTCCCGTCGCTGCGTTCGGCCGGGATCACAAAAACAGGACAGCGGGCGCCACGAATGACTCGCTCCGTAGTGGACCCGAGAAGCGCATCAAGAAAGCCCTGGTGGCCTTGCGAGGCCATGACAATGAGATCCGCCTCAGTTTCCGATTGAGCCTTGAGGATTTGCTCGACGACGTCGCCGGTGGACATAGCCGTTTTCCATTCCCATCCTTCGCGAGCCGGCAGATGCACCTGCGGGACGTCGGGTTCATTGCTTACGTGGAGCAGTGTGAAGGTCATTGGCGCTAAGCCAAGCGCCAGGGTGAGGGCCGCCGCCGCATCGACGGCGAATCGTGGAGACGGCACATGGTCGATCGGGATCAGAATCCGTCGCAACCGCACCGTGCCGTCTTCAATTCCGATAAATCCCATCGTGCCGGCTGGAATGAACAGCGTTCTGGACCGAGATTCGCGTGCCACCGGTTCGGCAATGGATTTCCCCCACAACCGGTCGAGCCCATCATGCTGTCGGGTGGCCAGTACAATCAGGTCTGCGGGATTCCCTTTCAGCTCTTGAAGAATCGAGGCAGCCGGATCTTCTCGATATGTCAGGATCTTATTGATGTGAAGCCCCTCACCTGCCGAACGTTCAGGGGGCGGCACTCCCCAACGCGCCAGGGTGGCTCGCACCTGCGGGAAGCTTTGCCAATCGATATCAGTGGCCTGTGGCTCGACATGCATAATCCGCAACGCTGAGTTCGTCACAACGGCAAGCTTCAGCGCATGCGCGAACGCGACCTCGCTTTCGGGCGAGAAATCCGTCGGATGGAAAATGCTGGTCACAACATGCGTCGAATACTGCATGGGAAGAGTCATCAGGCACGCTCCTTCTAGTGAACGGTCATGATCCAGAAACGATGCATTGTACTATAGAATAGATGGGCTCATAAACCAATGAAGGCCGCCATTGGGCGCTGTTATCGACAAGAGACTGGTGCTTGGTGGGGCAATGGGTCGCGACGAGCGGATGGATGCGGAATGAATGATGGCTGCTACGCAGCGCTGGGAGTAAAGGTGGGCGGGGTTGAGAGCGCATCGGCCTTCTCCCCCGTTTTTTCTTGGCGAATCCTGCCTGTAGCCGTCATGGTCACCTCCAGCGTCACGGGCTCACTTCCCTCGTCATGTGCGAGAGAAAGGGCCGCGGTGATCTCTTCTTTTGTCGCTTTCAGCAGGATGCCGTGGTTCTTGACGGCTAGAAGACCCCAGGGAATTCTTACCACCTGATTCGTGTCCGAAAGCGTGAGGTCGGCATAGGCGATCTGCCTGGTTTTCGAGTCGATGATGAGTTTCTTAATCGAACCCAGTTTCTTTCCGCTTCGGTTCTTGACGGTCCAAGTCTCGTGAATCATCGGTCCCTCGCTCGGTGACGTTGTGGTTGCTTGATTGGGAATTCCTCTCACGGGGAGCGATTCAATGAAGTTGACAGTACGCATTGTCATGCATCGAGGCAATAGTTCGGAAGTAGTAGAATCCTTCTCGCAAGAAGAGGATTCTTTTCGGGAGAAGAGAAAAGGCCTCCAGCTTCGTATCTCTATGCCCGGCTATCGCTGGATAGTCGCATGCTTATTGCGAAACGTACCGCACCGGGAAGGAGCGCGTCTCGGCGCGCTTGGGGTCCGGGCGGGTGAGATGACTACTCTCGGCCGTTCGCTCACTGCGGCCTTGCCTCGGGATGGGTGCGTCTTGGCGCGCTGGGGTGCGGCGGGTGTGATGTCGCCTTTTTGAACATCCTGCTAAGCGTTCACTGGCTATGAGGCCGACAGGTATGGTAGTTGTCGTTCGCTCGGGTTGTCACAACCATGACCATCGATCGTATGCCTGACTCGCCCGTTCTCTTGTTGATTCCGCCTCTTACTCAACTCAATACGCCTTATCCTTCCACGGCCTACTTGACGGGGTTTCTCCGATCCATGGGCTATTCAGTTCGCCAAGCGGATGTGGGGATAGAAATGGTGTTGGAACTGTTCTCGCAGAAGGGATTATCGAAGGCATTTGATCGGATCAAACGGATGCCGAACCTTCCCGGCGAAGCGCGACAGATGCTCGGGTTGGAACGGGCGTATCTAGAGTCGATCGACCCTGTGGTCGAATTTCTACAAGGGCGGGACCCGACGCTGGCGCCGCGGATCTGTCAAGGCGTCTTTTTGCCCCAAGGACCTCGATTCGCTTCGGTTCGTGCGGCCCATGCCCCGTCAACGACAGATCATGCCCGCCATCTGGCCACACTGTATCTCGAGGATCTGACGGACTTGATTCACGAAACCGTGGCCCCGGAGTTTGCGCTCAGCCGGTACGCCGAGCAGGTCGGCACGTCGGCGGCGAGCTTCGAGCCGGTGAAACGCGCGCTGGATCAGCCGTTGAGTCTCACGGACGAGTTGATGCTGGACGCCATGTGGCGTCACCTCAACTCGACCGATCCTTTGGTCGTCGGTCTGACGGTGCCATTTCCGGGCAATCTCTATGGAGCCCTACGGATGGCAAAGGCGATCAAGGCTGAACGGCCGGCGATCAAGATTATCCTCGGCGGCGGGTATGCGAATACGGAATTGCGCCGGCTCAGCGATCCAGGCGTGTTCGACTATATCGATTACATCACGCTGGATGACGGTGAGCGCCCGCTGCTCTGTCTCTTGGAACATTTGGCGGGAAAACGGGACGACGCCCATCTGCGCCGGACCTTTATCCGAGCGCAGGGGCGGGTTGTTTTTAGAAATGGTGGTGTGGAACCGGACTTCGGCATGGGAGAGTCCGGCATCCCCACGTATGACGGTTTGCCTCTTCATCGGTATCTGTCCATCCTCGATAGCCTGAACCCCATGCATCGGTTGTGGTCGGACGGACACTGGAACAAACTGACTGTTGCGCACGGCTGCTATTGGAAGCAATGCACGTTTTGCGATGTCGGGCTGGATTACATCGGCCGCTATGAAGCCACGCCGAGCGAGATCCTCATGGGTCGCATCGAGGCGCTGATTCGTGAGACCGGGCGGCGGGGCTTTCACTTTGTCGATGAAGCCGCTCCACCCGCTGCATTGAAAGCGCTGGCGCTGGCCCTGCTCGAACGAGGGACTACCATTACCTGGTGGGGGAACGTTCGCTTTGAGCCGGCATTTACCCCAGACCTTTGCCGGCTCTTGGCTGCCTCGGGCTGCATCGCCGTCAGCGCCGGCTTGGAAGCGGCTTCCGACAGGCAGCTCGTGGCGATGAAGAAGGGCATTACCGTGGATCAGACGGCCCGCGTGGCTGCGGCCTTCCATGAAGCGGGCATCCTCGTGCACGCGTATCTGATGTATGGACTGCCCGGCGAAACCATGGCGGAGACCATCGACAGTTTAGAGCATGTCCGTCAATTGTTTGCGAAAGACCTGATCCAGTCCGCTTTCTGGCACAGATTTACAGCGACGGCGCACAGCCCGATCGGACTTGCTCCCGAGGCGCACGGCATTCGAATTATTGGCCCTGCCTTCGGCGGGTTTGCCGAGAATGATTTGGTTCATGATGATCCTGCCGGTGACCCGCCGACCTGGCTCGGCGACGGACTGAAGAGAGCGCTCTTCTCATACAAGGAAGGAGAAGGTCTGACGGCGAATGTGCGAGAGTGGTTCGATCACCCCGTGCCGCGTCCTCGAGTGAAGCCGGATTGGGCGACTCGTGCGCTAGCGACGATGCCGAGGTCTGTTACCCCAACTCTAGAGCGGCGATTTGTCTGGATCGGCGGCACACCGGTAGTCGAGGCACCTGATCGGCGCCGACATCGGGTGATTTTGCCCAGCCGAGTCGAGGATGCCGAGCTGTGGTTGGCAGCAGAGAAGGCTTCGTGGCTTGCGGATTTGCTGAAGGCGGCGACCCCGAGGCGCGAAAGTGATGAGAACAGCTAT
>JBOHOS010000707.1:0-3856 GCA_050731295.1 Nitrospiraceae bacterium
GATCGTGCTGGACCCGGGCAATCCAGCGCGGATCGTCATCGCCATCTCGGCCGCGGGCGTGTTCGGGACCGACGACGCGGGCAAGACGTGGCGGCCGGTGAACCGCGGCTTGAAGTCGCAGTATGAGCTTCCCGATCCGGATGCTGAGGTCGGCCATTGCGTCCACCGCATTGCGATGCACCCCACGCGTCCGAACGTGCTGTTCATGCAAAAGCATTGGGACGTCATGCGCAGCGACGACGCCGGCGAGTCATGGCACGAAATCAGCGGGAACTTGCCGACCGACTTTGGATTCCCGATCGACGTGCACGCGCACGAGCCGGAGACAATCTACGTGGTTCCCATCAAGAGCGACTCGGAGCATTATCCGCCCGACGGAAAACTGCGCGTCTACCGCAGCCGGACGGGCGGCAACGAGTGGGAGGCGCTCACGAAAGGGCTGCCGCAACGCGACTGCTACGTCAACGTGTTGCGCGACGCGATGGCCGTCGACTCGCTCGATCCGTGCGGCCTGTACTTCGGGACCACCGGTGGACAAGTGTACGCCTCGGCCGATGCGGGGGACAGTTGGGCGCCCATCGTCCGGGATCTTCCGCCAGTCTTATCTGTTGAGGTTCAGACGCTGCCATAACGCCCGAGTGATTGCCCAAGGAGATTGCCATGTCCCGCTATGTCGATGGTTTCGTCTTGCCGGTTCCGAGGAAGAACGTGGAACCCTATCGCCGCATTGCGCAGAAAGCTGGAAAGTCTGGCGCGAGCACGGCGCCCTCGAGTACCCGGAGTGCGTCGGCGATGACATCAAGGCAAAAGGGACAGTTTTTGTTCCGCGCACGGTCAAGCTCAGGCGCGGCGAGACGGTGTTTTTCTCGTGGATCGTTTACAAGTCGCGCGCGCATCGCGATTGTTCGCCTCAGCGAATACCGATGCCGGCCAGGAAACGTCGAGCAGCTCAAATCCCGGATAGGTGAGGAGCGCCACCTTGTGCAGCATTGGCAGAAAAGAGATATTTTTGGTCGTTTCCGCCAGTGCGCGCAAATCGTTAAATTGAAACCCGATCCCGCCACGACGCGGACAATCAGCGGCTCTAGCCGCACATTCCAAGGAGAACGACATGCTGCTGAAGGATAAGGTTGCCATCATCTACGGCGCGGGCGGAGCGGTCGGCGGCGCCGGCGCCAAGGCATTTGCGCGAGAAGGCGCAAAGGTTTTCCTGAGCGGTCGCAATCTCGGCTCCGTTCAGACCGTCGCGAAGGAGATTGTCGCGGCGGGCGGCTTGGCGGAGGCTGCGCAAGTCGATGCGCTGGACGAACAGGCTGTGAGCAGCTATGTCGACGCGGTTGCCCGCAAGGCGGGCGGCATCGACGTTTGCTTTAACGCCATCGGATTTCCTGCGATCCAGGGCACGCCGCTCACCGAGCTTGCGCTCAAGGATTTCACCTTTCCGATCAATACCTGGACATCGACCCAATTCCTGACGGCCCGCGCCGCGGCACGACACATGATCGCGAAGCGCAAAGGCGTCATCCTTACAATCGCGGCTTCGCCGGCCCGTCTCGCCATTGCTCTGACCGGCGGGTTCGGCGTAGCGTGTGCGGCGATCGAGGGGCTTTCACGCGCGCTCGCCGCCGAGCTCGGACCGCAAGGGGTTCGGGTCGTGTGCCTGCGGGCGCATCGGATCGGCGACAGCGGCTTTGGCGCGGATCTTCCCATGGCCGAGGATGAATTCCGCAGCTTCCTGGAAGGCATGACTCTGCTCAAGCGGCTGCCAATGCTCGCTGAGGTCGCGAACACGGCCGCGTTCCTCGCCTCCGATCATGCCGCCGCGATGACCGGCGCGGTCGCCAACCTCACCTGCGGCATGAGTGTGGACTAAGCGTGGCATACATGGATGCGCGCGCCCTTGGTGGACCCAAGATGTGGGAAGCCTTCAAGGACGAACTGCGGGAGGGGCATCTCAAAGCGCCTGCGCGTCGAAAAAAGAACGGTGGCCGGTTCGTCACCACGCAGTTGCAGGCCGCTTAGGAAGAGGGAAGAGGAGTGAAGAAAGAACTCCCGCTTAACTGCTAAATCTTCACGAGAGACGAGATACGAACTATGATTCGGGTCGTGCTGCCGTCACATTTGCGGACTTTGGCGCGCGTCGCTGGCGAGGTGACACTCGACGTTGAGGGTCAGGTGACGCAGCGCTCGGTCCTCGACGCGCTCGAGGCCCGTTATCCGATGCTGCGAGGGACGATCCGCGATCAGGTCACGCAAAAGCGCCGGCCGTTCGTGAGGTTCTTCGCCTGCGAGCAGGATCTGTCCCACGAACTACAGGATGCCCCGCTGCCCGAGGCCGTCGCGACGGGGGCCGAGCCGTTTCTTATCGTGGGCGCCATGGCGGGAGGGTAGTGTGCCTATTTACATAGGACAGACCATGTCGAGTAATTCTGTCATCGTACGGCGGGTCTGGATTAAGCATGCGTAGAGACCGTCGGCCATTGAGCATTTCAACTCAATGCCGCCGAACTTGAGAGTGAGCCGCCGAGCTTACAGGCATCTCCACTCTCTCGTTAGACTTTCTTCTTCGTTCTATGCTTTTGGGACAGCAGCGGAATTAAGCAACGCAAAGTCCTATTTACAGATTCCGAGTTTGGGAAATATGCTCGAATATCTGGCTCGAGTACAACGGCACCTCCTTTTGGCATGATGTCTTTAACGATAGTTGTCCCGTCCGCTTTATGGATAGTGACGGTGTACCCAGCTTGCATGGCTTTGTAGTGCTTACCGCGCACTCCTTCCCTAAAATCGTATTCGATACGCATACCGTTGTTCTCCCTCTGTCTTATTTTAGTCGTTGCCTTTTTCATAACGTTTGCGCTCCGATGGGGTTGCCTTTCGACAACTGACAAGACGAATGATCGAGCCACGTTCGGTATAGACCACCACCAGCACACGGCCCTTGTCAGAACTCCCGATGTCAATATACCGTTGTTCGTGTCCCGAGTGGTCAGGATCATGAATGGTAATCGAAAAGGGATCGGTGAAAACGGTTGTAGCTTCATCAAAACCGACTTTGTGCTTCTTGAGGTTCGCTCTGGCTTTCCTTTCGTCCCACTCAAAGCTTAGTTTCATTACGGTTTCTCTGAACGGTCATTCGGTCATCGTATGGCGGCGTCTGACTCAAGTGGACGAGCTGTACCTTTAAACGCAATGCTGCCTAATGCCTCATGCTAACCGACACGTCCTGTTGAGCATTGGGTTAGGTTTCCTTTGGTCTTGTTGTTGCTGCCCAGCCAAGCAACTTTGCCATGTTCAACGAAGCCTCCTTAATGATAGGACCCAGAAGCTTGATGCCTTCAATCGTCAAAGAACGCCCAACACTCTTGACGGTCGGTCCAGCAATATGCAGGAAGCCATCCCGAGCGCCCATGACCAAGAAGTTGCTACCGAGGTTAGGGTGTACAAGTTCACAGAAAAAGTCGTAAATGAGGACGACGCCAGGCCTCTCGGTCATCCAACTATCAATTGCAGTTTGAACATTGACCTGGGATGGATTCGGAGTGTCAGAGGGGATTTGCGATTTCTTCTCCTTCCGGCCAGCGACCAATCTTTCCACCATGTCCTTACGCTTTGACATCCAGAACGAGCCCCAATCAAATCGTCCACCTCTCGAGTGCTTATCCAGCAACTCGACGATTTCCGAGATTTCTTCGCTACTAAATTTGTCCGGATCTTTCGCCGCCATAACGATCGCAAGAGTCTTGTTGTTGTAATACCTTAAGGTGGCAGTAGTTTCGATGAGCCCACGTCCACAATGAGCGAACACCAGAAACTCTTCATCGGCCGTTGAGCGAATTACGTTTCTCAGTAACTC
>JBOHOS010000708.1:0-1846 GCA_050731295.1 Nitrospiraceae bacterium
CAGTGAAGCGCATACGGCAGATCGATCGGCGCCGGTGCAGGCGGACCTTCGAGGAGCGGTTCACCGCGGAGCGGATGGCGCAGGACTATCTGCTCGCGTACAAGGACCTTCTGGTCGAAAAAGGCAGGATCAATGCATTTTCGGCGCGAAAGAAACGACAGCCAATGTCCGACCGATGACTGGTGCTACCAAAGCCGCTCCGGCATGTATCGTGCTGTCATGCTCACCACTCGATGGTAGTACTCTGTCCGGGTCAAATCTTCCGCTGCGTTCCTGTCGAGAATCACGATCGCGTCGGCATGTAGTTGCAGCACCGACGCGGTGATGGACGAGGTCAGAGGACCTTCAATGGCCTGCGCCACCGCGTTCGCTTTCTTGCGACCCGAAGCCAGCAAAATGATTTTTCTCGCGTCCAAGATCGTACCGAGTCCCATCGTGATGGCACAGTGGGGCATGTCTTCATCGGGCGGAAAGAATCGCCGGTTTTCTTCGACCGTTTGTTCGGTCAGCGCAACCAGCCGCGTCCGGGAACTCAAGCTCGAACCCGCTTCGTTAAATCCGATGTGCCCGTTGCTGCCGATTCCCAGGACCTGGAGATCGATACCGCCGGCCCGGCGGATCTGTTCTTCATACGACGCGCAGTACGCCTCGTAGTCCTTGGTGATCGAGCCATTCGGGATGTGCACATTGTCGGGATCGAGATTCACATGGTCGAAGAAATGTCCATGCATAAAAGTATGATAGCTTTGGGGGTGATCAGGGGACAGCCCCAGATATTCATCGAGATTGAACGTGACGACACGCGCGAAATTGAGCCCTTCTTCGCGGTGAAGGCGAATCAGCTCCTGATACGTGCCCAATGGGGTGCTGCCGGTCGCGAGGCCTAAGGACAGCCGTGGATTCTTCTTGATTGCGTTGGCGACGATCCGTGCCGATGTCCGGCTTACCTCTTGATACGACTCTTTGATCACAACCAGCATACTTCCTCCTAGCGACCGTTCTGAGTATTCCTGCCGATTTCAGACTCTATGTGGACTCGTTGTTGGAAATCAACAAGCACGCTAAATAAGGCAATGGGTTATACCGGACCTCCGTTTTGAAAAGACGGGCCGTGTCATCGACAGCCCCGCCGGGCTGCAACCCTCGCATCGTGAACTCCTGCGATCAACCGCCTCCGAACGCCGCGAGAATCTTTGACAAAGTGAAATCTACGGCTAGACTTTTCGCAGGCGCACGACAGGAGACGTATGTCCGGGAGCTGGGGTTGGATGAGACAGTATACGGTCGCCATCCTCTTGGCCCTTGCGTGCGGCCCCCTTCTCGGGAGTGTCCCGCTGTTCACGCACACCGTCATTGGCGGCGTCGGCCTGCGAACGTCTCATGCCCTGTCGATCATCGGCGTGAGCGGCGCGCTTCTCATGCTCTGGCTCCTTTCCCATCGGGCCGCTCGGCAAATTCCAGAAGATGGGAAAGGTCTGACATTCGCGCGCGCGATCCTCCCACCCCTGGCGACCGTTATCCTGGTGTTCATTGGATATCAGATGCTCTTGCTGCTGGATGGCCCGGTGTTCGGCGCCAGGGAGCGATCGGTCTATCGCTCGGGTTACCTCGTGGGCATCATGGGGGCCGCCGCATGGCTGACCCTGACGTGGGTGAGAAACGCGGGAGCGTTGACGAAGTTTGTGGAAGTCCGACTTTCAAACGGCGAGCGCATGGATGCCACTCTCCGTCTTCCTCGATCGGCGGAGACCACGAGCACGGTGATCACCGGAGCCAGGAAAGATGCAGATGGCGCTGGCATCCTCGACAGCCGGAGCGTGGCATCGTCGCTGGGGCGGTATGAGAT
>JBOHOS010000709.1:0-8294 GCA_050731295.1 Nitrospiraceae bacterium
AGTTGGAACTGATCCGTGGGAGCGGAAATGTTTACCGCGATTTCGGAAAGGAGAATGCGGATATTGAGCAGTTTAAGGGACTCCTGGCCGCTGAAATCATCAAGACCCTCGACCGCGAAGGATTGAGCGTGCGCGAGGCGCGCCTCCGCACCGGCATTGCTGCGGCGGACTTCTCGCGCATTCGGAACGCTGATCTCGGGCGTTTTACCGTCGATCGTCTCATGGCGATCATTAATCGCCTCGGTTCACGGATCGAGGTGAGCATGAAAGTGCGGCGAGTGGGATAGCTTGTCCGCTGTAGTGGTGTTGAGGCTCAGACTGAAAGAGTGGATCGAGGGTCAGGTCTTGCGTTGACACATCAATCGTGCTGCTGAAGGGTGTCAGGAGAGAATCTGAGTCACCTCAACGTGGCCCGTATCTTTGACCCCTATAACAACATGCCTTTCATCTGTCAGCCCTTACGATTAGCGTGTGCGAGTGCCCGCGCAGCAAGAGGCCGTCAGGAGCCGGCTAGGGAATCATCTACTGCGCCGCCGTCATTCGATCTTTGATCTGGTAGAACGTTTCCCTGGGAAGGATCTGTTTGGCGACCAACTCGCCTTTGATACGATACGGGCGATGGCTCACCAGCTGCTCCGCAGTTTCTTTTGGGAGCCCTAAGTACGAAGTGAGATCATTGAGCGAGGCGAGATTAATATTCACACGAGGTGAGGCCGCCGGAGTCTGAACCGCCACGACCTGAGGGGATTGTTCGGCGGCGTTCGGCGCGCGTTGTGGTTTGGCGGCAACCTTCGCCCGTTGCCTCTGTACGGGCTCTTTCTTCTTCGTGTGCCCGACTTTGGCTTGCGGCAGCGCCCGGGCTTCGTTCCGATTTTGCGCCGTGAGTTGGCGAGTCTCGCGTCCCTTCCGATATCGAGCGACGGTCTTCTTCAGCGCTTTGTTATCTTGTCTGAGTTTTTGAAATCCTACCTGTAAGGTATCATACTGCGCTGTCAAATCGGCGACGGCCTGCTCCAGTTGCTTCAGTCGTGCCAGTCGCTCTTCAGCTTCTGCATCCTCGGTCTTTTGGACGGCCTTGGTCCGCTGCAGTTGTACCACCAGCGAATCGGAGTGCTCGGTCAGCTTATCGTTCAAATCATTTAAGCTCTGCACCTGCTGCTCCAGGTACGCCTGTTGTGCGCGCATCGCTTTTACCTTCGGCACGCTTTCGCTTGTACGCTGTCTGAATTGTAAGGCGCAACCAGCGACGACAAGAATGCCCATGAGAACCACACTCACCAGCGATGATAGCTTCATGGCGCCCTCTCTTTCACTAGATGCTCTCGCTCACAAAAGTTGACTCGGATCTCCGGCCAGAAGTCGCTACCGCCCGATCACGATGCGCTACTTGACTTCGAAATGGACCGTCCGGTTCTTCGCCCAACATTCCGCGCTATGTTCAAGACAGACCGGCTTGTCCTTGCCGTAGCTGACGGTCCCTATCTCCGCAGCCGGGATCCCCAGGTCGATGAGGTAGCGTTTCACCGTTTGCGCGCGTCGGTCTCCCAGCACCAGATTATATTCGGTGGTACCGATTTCATCGCAGCGCCCCTCCAGCAAAAGGTTCTTCGGCTCCCCTCCTTGCTCTTTGAGCCGCATCGCATTCACTTCAATCTTTGCTTCGGCATCAAACCGAAGTGCATGCTGGTCGAAATTAAATGGGATATCGAACAGAAACAATGAGGGAACGTCTCCAATCTGCTGTTCTTTGTCCGGCGACCCTGAGGGTGTGGCCGCATCCGGGGCAGGGGCCAGCGGCAGCCGTGCCAGCGGCTCGATGACACGCTCTTCTTCGACTGGTTTTTCGGCGATACTCGTGATCGTTCGGGAGGCACACCCGGTGGCGAGGATAAGAAGACCCATCGAACCAATCAGACCAATCGTCAGACCGTCACCCTGCATGGTAAGGTCCTCTGCTGAGAAGTCTGGATCGCAGCGACGAACCGTTCTGGTGTAAACGAGGGCGCATTTTGCCACAAAACGGCGGCTGAGAAAAGTCAATAATATACTACGTATTCACACCGGTCTTGCCATGGCTCAGCCGCTTGCCGCAAAGCAACCCTCGTGCGGCATTCACTGCGGTGGGATATTGCGGCGGCCATCTGCACGGCACATAGCGAGACAACAAATCTGATTACGGAAGTCACTGAGCAAATTAAATCGGCCTGTGATGAGAATAGTAAACTCTTGCCTCGCACTCAGCCGTCTGCGCCCAGGCGACCTGGTCGAACTTCCGCTTCCATCGCCCTCGGCTTAATGGCGGACTCACGAACGACTATTTGACCGAACCCTGAAAACAATCTCACGCTCGAAAACTGGAACTTAGCGCGCATTATTCATGAACGCTTCTGCTGCAATCGTGGAGTCGCCGCTGCGACAAGCCTGGACGCGGTCGGCAGGGCGTCCAGGCAGGCGGGCTCGCCGCTCGGTCGGTCAACATACTGTTTCAAGCATGCCTCCCTTCCTCACGGCTCCGCGCGCCTGTCTCGCTTGGCGATCTCGCATTACACCCGCCCGCCCCAGGCGCGCCAAGACGCGCCCCTTCCCAACTGCGCGACGAACCGTCAAGAATAATGCGCGCTAGAGCGCCATCATCACGATGAATGAGGAAATGGCTGAAGTACAAGACTTTTGATGGTGAAGAGGAGAAAACTGAAAGGCTTTGCGGCGTTTCTAGAGGGCCCGAACGAACCTTGTCTGCTCGAATGAGAGTGTCAGGGCCGGGGCATAGACCATCGGAATGCCGTCATCCATAATCCCGGCCCTGTGCCGAAGGATGTTACTGAACTTGTTGCTTACCGATCAGCGTCAATGCCTTATTTTGATGGGCGGCGTAGAGCTGTTGCATGTCGCCTTCTACTCTCCGGTGTTTCTGAGCCGTTGTGATGAATCCTGCGCGTCGAAATCCCTTTGGATCTACGTGCGTGTCCAATGCCTCAGCCCGGCGCTCGTAGGCTGCCGCCGTTTCCGCCTGCTTCTGTGCTTCCTGCTGATAGAGGAAGGCGGCTGCGAAATAATCATCAGCGGTACCATTTGAGACGACGCGGCTTTCTGGATTCGCCGGCAACACTCGGTCGTTCATCGCGGAGCAGCCGGTTGCCGCTGCAATCATAATCATGACTCCCACTGGAATCGCCAACAGAGTTTGTTTCATGGTGAGGTTCTGCCACGTACGCGCCATAAGGCACCTCCTTTGTACATGCCTATATCATCATCTATTGCTGCGGAAATAGGTATCAGGGAAACCCTGAAAAGGTGAGGAAAATCACCTGAGAGAAGCCAGGAGGTCACCGGAATGGGCGAAGGTAGAGCTCATCGTAGGTAGGGAATGACAGAAATAAGTTATTAAAAATCAAATTGTTATGCCTGGATGCCTTGACGATTGCCGCTGAAGGCGGCAAGGTCGAGGTGAAATGCCAATAAACAAGTCCAAGCACGTCGCTCTTCTGCGGGGCATTAACCTCGGGAAAAACAAGCTTCCCATGAAGAGCCTTGTCGAGATGTTCACCGACGCGGGGTGCACCGAGGTGGAAACGTACATCCAGAGTGGGAACTTGGTCTTTGGCGCACCCGCGTCGGTCGCAAAGCGTTTACCCAGTGCGCTTGCCGCCGCGATTACAAAACAGTTCGGATACCGAGTCCCAGTGGTGATTCACTCGGCAAAGGAACTCGCCGACGTGGTGGACAATAACCCTTTCCTCAAGCGTGGCGTTGACACCGGGACTCTGCACGTCGCGTTTCTCGTCGGTGTTCCAGATGCGAAACGCGTGGCTGAGCTCGATGGCAGTCGCTCGCCGGGAGACTCTTTCGAGGTACGTGGTCGGCACATCTATCTCCGGCTGCCAAACGGGGTCGCTCGGACCAAACTTACGAACGACCTATTTCGACCGAATCCTGAGAACCACCTCGACCCTGAGAAACTGGAACACCGTGCAGAAACTTTTGGAGATGACCCGGAAAGAACGCAGGTAACGTGGTAAAGCAAATGAGCCTTGCAGATAGGTGTGGCCTGGCAATAAACTTCTACGATGCCTTTACCGTTCCATTGCGGAACTCAGCCTGGACTCGCTCCGCCACAAACAACTTCAGTAGTGTCTGGTACGGCACGTCGCGCTTATTGGCTAACATCTTCAGTTGGTCAAGCAAAGATTTCGGAAGCCGCAGGGATATGGTTTCGGTTGACGGCTTCAGGCGAGGAAACAGCATCCGTTTGGCTTTGGAATAGTCGACGTAGTCCGTCGAATCGTGCGTGGACCAGAATTCAGCCTCCTGCTTCTCACTCTTGAATTTCGGCATCTTCTTCTGTTTGTTCATGATACCTGCTCCGTTCTTTAATATACATGTGAGCCAAATGTGTCAATCACCGAGAACTGGATTTCCCTAGTAAAGAAACCCGGTCCATGCTCAATGAAGACCTCGGCGCGGGCAAGGGAGCAAGAAAAAGATCGGGAGGTCTTTTCTTGGCACCTGCTGAAGACGTGGGTTAGAAGATCACGGCATAGAGCCTGATCCCAAAACAAGGCTCATGAGAAAAGGCTCGACCTCTTTTTATCTCCCATGCGAGTAGGATCATTTCCACTTGACCTGCGCGTTCACTGAGCACCTCCTTTTTATCAGCTTGATATAACCGGACATTTCTAATGTGGTAGGAAGAGGATATTCCTGAGGTGGGAGGACAGGAGCATGGCGTGGGTCGTGAGGTTAGTGGCGGTAGCTCTGAGCCTGCTGCCGCTGGTAAGTTTGGCAGCCGAGTTGCCGCCATTGGTCTTCGAGGCTCCGGCGCGCTTTGCGTCGTTGGCCAGTCGTCTGCAGCAACTGAATCCGCATGCGGTGCATGCGGCCATGGAGCTGGTTGGGCTACAAGAGCCGGGACCGCCGATCTCGATTACCTTGGCGCCGGAAGACTCCGAGATCGCTCGCCAGGCTCCCTCCTGGGTGTCCGGATATGCGCTCGCCCCGTCCGGCCGCATCGTCCTCTTCCCCGACCGTCAGGTCTCCTACCCCTACGGCTCCTTGGAAGGACTTCTGCTGCACGAGCTCACGCATGTGTTCGTCCTGCGGATGACGGGAAGCCAAACAGTGCCCCGATGGTTCGGAGAGGGGCTCGCGATGGTCGCTTCGGGCGAGCGCGACCTGGGGGACTTGGCCTGGGGATTCTGGATCGGGCTGACCGCGACCCCGACCTCATTGGAGGAGATCAACCGGCTGTTCGGCGAGAACCCGCCTTCTATCCAAAAGGCCTATCTCTTATCGGAGGCCCTGGTGCGATATCTCATGGCCTCGCTCGGTCCGGACATCCCGCGACGGATCCTGGGCGAGCGTGCCGGCGGCGTGCCGTTCGAGGATGCCGTCCGGACCGTGACCGGGCGGAGCCTTCGGGAACTGGAGCGCGAGTTTTGGACTCAGCAAACCGCTTGGCGGCGCTGGATCCCCGTGGCGACGAGTTCCGCGATCCTCTGGGTCGCCATCGTTTTGCTGGCGTTGGCCGCGTTGCGCAAGCAGCGGCAGCGGGCCGCCGCCCTGAAGCGAGAGTGGGAGGAGGAAGAGGACGAGCCCTGAGAGGGGGGACCCGGTACGCGAGTCACGCACCCGGCGAGGGTCGTCCGGTCTTCCGTCAGCGATCGGCCCGCGCCAGATGGGAATGGAACGGAAGGACGACGTGGTCGTCCTCCGTGACGTCGCGGAGCGCCGCCGCCATGTCCTCCCGGATGGCGGCCACGACTGCGCGCCGGTCCTGCGGAGTCACGTGTTGCATGGCGGGAATGGATGCCGTGTCGACGTCAATCTCTCCGGAGAGAAATCCCTCCGGATCCGGAAATCGGGCGGTCATCGAGACCGGCTCGATAGCGACGTGTCGAAAGCCAACCTTGGCCAGTAGCCCGACGAGTTCATCGGCTTCGCCCAGCGCAAAGATGTCTTGCACGCCGGACATGCCGAGACGCTGCTGAATCACGTCATGCAGAATCTGGTAAAACGGGTGAACAGGGAGGCCTTGCCAGACACTCAGCGCAAGGCGCCCGCCATGAGTCAGAACCCGATGCATCTGCGCCAGGGCGGCCTGCCGATCGGTGAAGAACTGCAGCGCCTGCTGGCACAGCACCAGGTCGAAGCTGCCATCCGGAAACGGCAGCGACTCGGCACGCCCTTCGTGCCATGAGATGGAGGCGTTCTCGCGCTCGGACATCGCGCGGGCGACGGCGAGCATGTTCCGGCTGAGGTCAAGGCCGACCACTGTGCCGTCTGAGCCGACGCGCGGGGCGATCTGCCGGGCCGCGATGCCGGTTCCACACGCCACGTCCAAGACCCGCTCGCCACGCTGGGGCTTCGCGTACTCGATGAGGCGCGACGCCCACGGCCTGAAGAGCGCCGGCACCATGTAGCTCTCGTAGGTTTCAGCCGGGTTGCTCATGGACATTCCTCCGTTGATCTTCCCAATTATAAAAAGACTCCGACTCATTTTACGCCTCTTCGGAATTGTCTTGCGCAAGACCAAGTCCTTGGTGACTCGATGGATGGCCTGGTGGCGGGTTCCCTGTTAAGAGGTGCGATAGGGATAACCAGACAGCGCCCGCATGTCATTGCCGGCTAGTCTGTAAAATCGGTTTACCGTCGAGAGGCGTCTGTATTACACTTTGTATAACGATATGGGAATGCGCACGGTCAGGCTAGATGATGAAACGGAGCAGGTGTTGAGGCAACTCACGCGAACGACTGGGTGGACCGTTTCAACTGCTTTTAAAGCAAGGACTCATGACCTTACGCGATCACGTTGCACGTCACGCGCAGCGCGCGCCCTATGAGGTGTACCGGCATTTAGACCTCGGACCGGGGGGATACGCCATCGCGCCGTCAACCGAATCACGCCGAGGAGTCGTGGCCGCTCTTAAGCGAAAGCACCGTCAATGATTCTTGTCGATACCGGCCCGTTCGTTGCCCTGTTTGATCCTCAGGATGCCAAACACAAACCATGCAAGGACACGCTCAAGACAATACGCGAACCGCTCTGGACAACCATTCCTGTCCTCACTGAAGCCTTCCATCTACTCACTCCGGATAGCATCGGAGCCGATCGCCTGCGGGATTTCATTCTTGATGGCGGTCTCACGGTGTGGTTCATGGACCATGGGGCCGTGGTGCGTGCTTTTGAACTCATGGAACAGTATCGCGACCATCCGAGGACCTTGCCGATGCCTCCCTCGTCGTCGCCGCAGAGTCGCTCAGTACGCTGGTCCGTACTGACTTTGACGCTACCGTATCCGTCGCGGACACAGCCATATCAAAGCGGAGATAGTGGGGTAAGGAGTGTCAACCGGATCAGCGCAGAGCTTGTCATGGAAGTGGAGGCGATAGAGGTCATGACAAGGCATGGCCCCGATCTCTGACCAATAGCGGGCCGCTGGAAGACCATGACGCGGTACGGTGTTCCGACCACTACTAATCCTCTTCTGACGTGCCGGTGCTGAAGTGCGCGATGATCAACCTTGCGTCGCTGATCGGATCGGTCGTGAAGGGGGCACTCTGCCGCCGGGTCACGGTGGTACCCAACCGTTCGGCCGCCTGGCGGATGGGAAGAGGAAAGGACGCGTCTTGCTGAATCCGGCGAAGATGTTCCATCGCATCCCCCCGCCAGCGTGGGACAGGGAGACGAGCCATCCAGTCCTCGGTGGCCCGAGCCACTGCCCGTCGCGCGCAGACTCGAGCCTTCCCTTCACTGACTGCCTTCCACGCGGCCTCGGCCGCGGCCAACTCTTGTTCAACCAGAGCCGCCCGTGCCATCAGGCGAGGTCCTTCCGATGGATGATGCCATGCACGGTGAGTAGGTGGTCATCGCGATCAATCGTGTAGAAGATCCGCCAGTCGCCGACCGCATACTTGGCCACACCGGGCAAGTCCGGGGCAATGGGCTCGTGGCGGAGATTGGCGACGTTGGACGTCAGCCATTTCGACTTCTCAAACAATCGTTGCGCCATGACCTTATCGAGCGCCACCAAGTCGGCGACGACGTGCGGGCCGAACACGAGGCGATACCAGGGCATCGCCCGTTACCACAGCAATCCGAGTTTGTCCGCTACATCATCCCCCGAGATCCGCTCGGTACTGCCGAGTGATTCCTTGAGACGCGCGCGGACGGCCTCACCGAGCGGCAATCCCAGATCAGGATCTCCTACGAGGTCTCGGAGCCGATCATCCACGAGTCCCTTCACCAGCTCTTTCAGTTCATCGAGAGACAGATCGGATATGTTCATGCGAACCTC
>JBOHOS010000710.1:0-1406 GCA_050731295.1 Nitrospiraceae bacterium
CCTATGCGGGGCGTGGGAACCGAGACCACGCGATCACCCTCGCTAAGGAGGCTCTCGACCTTGCGCAGGCCGAAGGCCGCATGGATTTGATCCCTGAGGCGAAGGCGACCTTCCTAGAGTTGCAGCCGCATGCGGAACCCGTAGTCTCTCCCTTCGCCGCTCACACCCCAGCGCCCGGCTCCGCACCGTGAAGACGTACTCCTAGACCATCCCTGTTTGCGAAAGCAAGATTCACTTGCGCGTCATGTGTAGAGAGAAGAGGCTGTAGAGAGAAGAGGCGAGCGGCCAAGTCATAATATTGTTGGGGAAGAGCGCTTGCAGTAAGAGCCCTGCAGCTTCGTAACTTGGCAAGGCGTCAACGAAACTTTCTTAGACCTTGGCCAGTAAAGCCCACAAACCGATCGCACAGGCAACCAAAAGATACTCCATAAGAGCCTCCGCCCGTAAAGGTCTTGGCACGCAACATATGTTCCGCGCTTTGATGAGCATGGAGGGAGATCAGGTTTGCGCGACAATGCTAGCATTTTCAGTTCGTTAGAAAATGAGAGAGCCGAAGATGAAGCGCCCTCACCATACGAAGACGTGCGAAAGCACACCATGTGCACGGTGCGATTTTTCACGTTGGCAGCACACCGGTTCCCCGTCATGAGATGTTCCGAACCCTATTTTGTGATTCGGACTTGAGCCGCACGGAACCGATCGTTGAAGTGGGCGTTTACATGGAGCAACGAGGTCTTTCCGACGAGGACTGCATAGCTAGCCGCTCGACGCTGCAACAGGATCGAACGGCGGTCTGCCGAATCAGAAGGCTGTGTGGAACCCCGATCGATACCCATCGGATTCGATGATCCGGCGACCGCTCGACGATACCAGGTCGGGACGATGGTCCCAATGACGAAGCCGATGCATCCAGTGATCATCAGTGTCGAATGCAGAGCCGGCATTGCGCTTTGCGGTCGGCCGATGTCGGCCAGAAGCAGATGAAACAGCCACCCGGCGAACATCGAAACTACTCCGTTTAATGCGCCTTCCAGCCATCGAAGCACCCAGGGACAAGGGAGGAGCCAAGCCGGCGGCTGATTGTCGGCCAGCGCGGCGGTCATGACTGCCGCCACAAATGACATCAAAAGGCACGGCGATTTGTGGAGAAAGTCCGTGAAGCGTGAGTTGAAGATCCTGAAACCACATCAGCTTGAACAGGAAGGTGATCGAGCCGCGCAGGCGACCGCCAGAAGACCGGAGAGCAGATAGTACAGCGTGGGCCGTTCGCCCTGCAGACGATTCCACTTTCCAGGCGTCTTTCGGATAAATGGCACAAAATATGGGCGCGCAGTATACCGTTGCAATCCTCAACGCTCGAAAGACCACGGCGCCAGATGGTCTCGCATCTGCGGTTGGCGCAACAG
>JBOHOS010000711.1:0-7185 GCA_050731295.1 Nitrospiraceae bacterium
TTTTCACCCGCCCGCCCCGGCCCCGCCGAGAACGTGTCCTTTCCCGGGTTGCCATGCCCATTGCTTCCTTCTATTGTCTTTCATGAGTACACGCCGTTACAGGAATTTGAGGTCCTCCAGCTGTAACGCTTGCACATCCTTCGTGACTATCGGACATGCAGTTAAAATGACTATCCACCGAGGCCGGAAGGCGTGAAAACCCGGAGGGGTAAGCCTTTCTCACCCACCCGTCCCAAGCGCGCCTAGACGCGCGCTCCATCCCGATGTGGGGGTACATTAAGGATGTTTTCGAGGCGACAACGAAGCTCAGGAGGGGGCGCGTCTTGACGCGCCAGGGCTGGGCGGGTGTGAATGCAGCATTTTCAGCGTCCTGACTTTGTACCACCGCACGAGACCTCGATGTCGGCAGGTCCGCGGAGCGTTTGGTAGACCACGCAGTATCGCTCCGTGAGGCGGAGCAGGGTCGCGAGCTGCTCATCCGAGGCGTCCGCATCCAGGTCGAAGTGAAGCCGGATACGCTGGAATCCGACCGGCACGTCTTTGGACACCCCTAAGGTGCCGCGGAAATCCAGATCGCCTTCAGCGCGAACAGTGCCGTCACGAAGATCGATGCCGATAGCCGTGGCAACGGCGCGCAAGTGACGCCTGCGCAGGCCACGAGCGCTTCCAGGAGCATGTCGTAGCGTCACCAGTCCCGCTTCCGGTTTCTCCCGATACTGCGCCTGCTTGTAGGTCACCCCGGCGAGCGTGGCCACACTCGCGATTCCGCACCCGAAACGTTCTTCCTGCACGACTGGTTTCATAGCATCTCTATGATGAACGGGGCGCGAACTTTCTGAGGATTTGGACCGCCTCGGTAAAACCGATCTTCTCCGCGTCCTCCAGCGGCGTGGTGCAATCGTCGGCGTTTGGATCAGCCCCATGTGAGAGGAGAAGTTCTATCGCCTTCAGATCGTGGCATCCGACCGCGTAGTGGAGGGGCGTGTAATCGTTGACTCCGCGCTGTTGAGTATCCGCGCCGAAGGAAAGAAGGAGTTCAAGGATGTCGTATTTGTCGGCGCGGTCGGTCGAGAGCGCGGCGATCAACGAAGGAAAACCAGTCTGGTCTTTATAATTCGGGCTGGCGCCGAGCTCGAGCAGAGTTCGTATGAATGGAAGCGGACTCCAATAGACGGCGTACTCTAAACAGTAATCCCAGACTGCAAGATCGAATGAAATGAGAGCGTTCGGGAAATCCGGGGGGTTCCCCATCGCCGCCTTCAGCGCGTCAAGATCGCCTTTCTCAAAGGCTTCGTGGACACCGCGATGCGCCTTGTATTTGGCGCACCGATCGGACTCAGACATCACGACACCACCAAGTATGTCTTATGAGCGGCTTATTAGGCATTCCATGCGGAGGCGACAAACCGCAGGTTCCCGTCGATGCCGGGAGTCGTGCCACTCTGAAACGGAATAGATATTTCAACCTTCCCCTTCTTTAAGGCCTTGGGATCCAGCGGCGTGCTGACTTGACCGAGATTGTCGCTCCGCCAATCATAGGTGACCTGCCACTCTCCGCCGTTCTCCTGCGGAGGAATCAGCTCAATGACCACCGAATCCCGGAACAAGTAGCCGCCCTCGTAGTGCTCATCAACCCACAACTTTCGCTCAACTTCGTAATCAGGGACGCGCACCCCCAGCGTAACGCTGTAGGCCAGGGATGGCCGCTTTGGGTTGACACGCCAACTCTTCCCGAGGAATACGGTGGAGAGATAGATCCTCCTAGCGTCCTTGTCCGCCGAATTCATCACGTCCTTGTGCCTGCGGCATGCGACTGAATCTTCTTCGGCGATGCGTCGGGTGAGGTACCACAGCATGCCGCGGGGAGAGGCCAGTATCTCGAACTGATAGAGGGCACTCACCTCTTTGCCCTGGTTTGCTTTCTGCTGCACACCCTTGGGCAAGCGGATCTCGTCTATGTCCAGCCAGATGTTCACCCGCACGTCACCGAAGAGGAATCGAATCAGGTTTTGGTAGGATTCCTCGCTGTTGACGATGCCAAAGAAACCCGAGTGTGCCCGGTAGGCGTAAGCCGTTGCGCACGGGGCGGAAGTCTGTCCCTTCGCATCAATCCCCCAGACCGAGGCGTTATCGACCCCCACCAGGCCATCGCTGCCGTGGCCGGCGAAGGCGCGTGAGATACCCATCGCCGCTTCGTAGTCCGCTCGGTTGGTGCCGACCATGCAAAAAAACCGTTCAGATGGAAAGGCCTTTTCGGGCACCCAATCTACTCGCTCCGTCTTCTTATATAGCGCCTTCAGGTTCAGGTACTCGGACATCCGTGCCCGATTAAAGTTGTTGATGTCATTCGCGCTGAGCCACCCGGGCACATTGATGCCGGCCACCTCGATCCCGTTGTGGGGCGTGGCGTAGGTGAACACCTTGTCCACGCATTGCCGGGCTATGTCCTTCCCCGCTTTCGGATTCTGCAGGAACGCGCGGCATACTAAGCCCCCCATTGAGTGAGCCACCAGGTAGCAGCGAAAATCCCTTAGGCTGACGTTGTTCTTTGAGTCCTGGCACACGAGGTCCCGAACGCGGAGGATCAGGTTGCCCAGGCCTTCACCAAATTCCTCGATTTCCGGCGTTTTTCCGCTTCCTAAGAGATTCGACGCCTGTTCATAATAGCGGTAGATAATGATGGACTTACTGGGAATGCTGTCGGTCCAGCCAGGGTCCATGATGTCCAGCCCGTTTTCAAAGACATCTGTGTAATCGAAATCCGACCGCAAGCGCACCACTGGCGATTCGAAGACATATTTTTTTGCAGGCTTATCTTTTTCCAGCGCAGCGCGGAAGGTTGTCGAGCCCAAATTGAACCCGCAAAAAGGATCGGCAGTCGTCTCGTCGATCTCTACCCGTGTCATCGCGTATCCACGCACATAGATGATCGGATGAAAAGGCGCATTGGGATTCGGCATCTCTACCTCCATGACGTCTGCTCCGAACGATTTCCAGAACTCGTGCCTTCTCCGCGTCAGCCTGAGAGCGCACACGTGTAAGCAGAGTTCCTGCTAACTTCTGTATCTCAGTCAAATCTAGTGAACTCATCCCGATCAGACAGTGATCTCCGGCATTATGACTTGAAGGACACCATGTATTGACGGATTGTGGCAGGCACCGTAATGGTGTCCTCTTACATTGTCAACCAGTTATCCCATGCTTCAAGTCGATGCACCTGCCCAAGCTTCACACACCACAGGCGCTCTTTGATAAGGTTCGGGGTTCGGAATACCTCCCTGATTCGGCTCCTTTACTGTAACGATTCAACACGAAACGAGACAACAAAATCGTGGCCGTGGTGTGGTCTATGTTGGGACATGGGATGGCGCGGTTCAAACATGGTAATGACCGGCTGTCTGTCGCCGATTGCCCAAAAACACTGCGAGTTCATTGCACAGGATCAAGACACTGGTCACGAGATCGCGGTGGAAGCAAAAAGCAGACGTCAGGAGGGAGTGCTTCAAGCGGGATCGTTGGATATGGAACAATCTGTGCGAGGCGATGTTGATCATCTTATTAATGATGCACTGAACCAGAATCCAGGGAATTGTGCTTTTATGATCTTCGTTGATGTCAATGCGTGCCCGATAAGGGCTATTGAGGGACCAGAAACACCATGGGTTAAAGACATCCGGGCATTGTTTGAATCGTTTGAGACCGCGACAGCTGATAATCCGAGCCTGATTTTAACGAACGGATCTTATCATTGGGATCAAGCAAATACCGGCGGACGTTGGGAAACGATGCAATATGTTTCCCACCATCCTAAATATCCTTTGCCCCTTGAGTTATTGGCGAGGATTTCTGAAGCAGTTCGAACCTATGGATTAGTTCCACGGGAGAATCTAACCGGAAGAGAAGGAGAGAATCACTTTTTTTGATACGTTATCTTCAAAATCGAAGCACCATCGTATAGGAAATCCCACTGACTCTATTCACGATTTCGGTATTCGGCACGACTGTGAAACCCGCCCTCTCGTACAATCGCACCGCTGGATTGGTTGAGCGCACGCTCAAGGAGATCCCGAGATAGTGCTTGCTTGCACACTCGATCACGTGCCTTAACAGAGCCGTGCCGACGCCTCGGCCTCGCCACGGCGGCACGACGCCCATTGCCAGTTCGGGAGTCTCTTCATCGATATAGCCATACCCTTTGATTATCGGCATTCAACAATCGAATCCAGGCCGCTCCGATCGCCTGTTGACTGTCGGAAAGGAACGCGATGTAACCTAAATCATGGGACTGCCCCCAGCCGGCGACATATTCGCCAGGTCCGGATTCATCTTCGCATCGTTCAGGCTTTCGCGTCCGCCATGTGAGCCGCTTCATACAGCATCTGCCACAGCACATCCTCATCTTCGGAAATCGCTTGGCGAATGCTGAACGTCGTCATTTCCATAGCGGGCGAAGGCTTGGACCGGCCTAATTCGAACGCGGAGGGCTTCATTCACTGAACAAAGCCGACGATTGCAAGGCGGGCAATGTACCGTGAAGCCTTTGACATAGCAATATGGAAGCGGCTATTAAAGCGGCAGGTGAGATTGGGAAGAAGCGCGTCCCTGGGAACAGAGCCCGTCTTGGCGGGGCTCAGGGTGGGCCGGGTGAGATGACGCTCGGGGCGGGTGGGTGAAAAAGGAGAAAGACGATGAGAAATGTATGCCGTACGATCGTTTCTATCATTGTGCTGCTTCTCTTGCCTGCATGTGCTGGTCAGAAGGGTATTGAACGAGCGACTCCTCGGGATAGTCAGGCTCCATCGCCTGTCTTGTTGCAGGAAGTAAACCATTTCAAAATGCGCGACCCGGACGCCTCCTTCACCTTCTTCAACGGCCACGTTGACAGTTTCGCCACCTCCGCGAAAGATACCGTTCCGGATTATGCGATGTCCGTTCTGCAGAAGCTGGGGCTCTCCACCACATCCCGTGTCCCTCGCAAGCTTTCAGCTCCCACTGATTCGGCGGCCACCCCCAAGCCCGCGCATGATCTGGACCGCGACTTTGATGTCGCTCTGCCCATCCTTCGCGAGAGTGAACTCGGCAAGCAAATGCCGACCGAAGGCGACTCCGACAACAACGACCGATTAGGAGGCGATAAGCGGCCGAAGGAGGAGACTCGACGTCAGCCGGCTCAAAACCCGCAGGAGTTAGTCAAGTGGGAGCGCCCCGACGAAGGCCTCCTTCGATTGGAGCGACAAGCAGTGAGTCCCATTCTTCATGCATTCCTTGCCACCTATCGGGACGTGTTCGAGATTGGTCCCCGTGAGGTGAATCGTGCCTTGAGGCCGGTGGACTATCAGGCCGGCGCGTATTTCAGGAAGGCCGTCTATGAACAATACTACTCGGAGGGTGAAAAACTGCTGTACGGCCGGACGCTCGTGCATTTTGACGCCAATTGGAACGTCATCGGGCTCAGCCGCATGATCACCACCCCTGACAAGTTGCCCATACCGGCGCTTGCCGGTGAAGCCATTGAGCAGCGGGCGGCGATCCGTATCGCTGCGGATGCCTTTTCTCCTTGCCGGGGTGTCAAGTTCGAAACCATGCGATCGGAACGCGCTGTGGATCCTGTCCGGCGCCTTCGCGTCTGGGATGTGGAGTTGATTTCATCAGATGGCAACTGCCATTGGCGAACCATCCTTCATGCCTCGAATGGCAAGGTCCTGAATGTGAGCGATCTCATCGACCGGGCGTATACCGATGCCAAGGTGAACCGCTGGTACTTCCCCAGCGGGAATCTCTTTACCCCCAATCAGACCGTCTCCACGGGCGTCTATACCCGCAACGACCGCCGGCTGGAGCACGATTTCTTCTATATGATGAACGATCACCGATGCGAAGGGAATCCGGAGAGGGATTGCGAAGCGACGGGGCACAACTCGCTCTGGTGTGAAGCGGCCCATGGCACCTATACCGGCAGTTCGTTTATTCGAGCCACCCGCCGCACCAACCGCGATTTCGACCAATACTATCCTTCCGGCCCATCGGAGGCGTTTGCCGAGACCCATGCCTATTATTGGGCCCGTTCGTTCTCTCAATGGCTCAAGCCTTCGCTGGATGCCATGGGCGTCTTGCCCGGCTCCGCGAGCAGCTATCACCGAGTCCTCATTATTACCGATGCCTGCCGAGACGGCTCAGTCCATAACAGCTCATATCAGGTCACGACCGAGGATGATAAAGGGGAGGGAACCAATGTGATTCGACTCGCGCATCGGAATCCAAGCGGCAGCTCGAACCATAACGCTGCTTGCGAGGGTGGAGGGTGCTTCGACAATCCCAGCAATCTACACCATGAGCTGAACCATTTTTATTTGAAGCGATATTACGATGTCGGATCCGATCTCGATTGCGGCTCCAGCAATCAGCTCAAGTTCACGCACGAGGGGATACTCGGCACCGCGGTCCCACAAGCCTACTGGCACGACTACTATGGCGTCGGCTACAACCCTTCGACCACCGACAAGCTCTATTTTTCACACAGCAGCGTCGGCCGAGTGCACATCAATAACTCGAATAGGATGACCATCGGCAACTATCTGTGCGTCGATAACACGGATGACGCCTATACCGCCGGTCGGGTGGTGGGCCAGGCGCTCTGGGAGTTTTATCACGGCAAAAAAGTTACGGATTCAACTATCGGGAACACGTGGTACCCCTCGACAGAAACCGATTTCAACATCATCGCGTATTGGGCGGCAGACCTTCAGGCAAGCTCTACGTATAAGGACCGCTATGAGTTTGCCAACCGGGTGATGGAGATCTTGGATAAGCACAGTAACTGGTCGAGCGGCGGCAAACAAGACTATTGCGAAGTGTTCGAGCATCACGAACTCCGCACATTTATCAACGCCGACTACTGCAGGTGAAGGGATGGATCTTCATGCTGGCCGTCGCGGTTCTCTGCGCCCCCGACGGCGCGCGTGCCTCCGGCTGTTTCGGAGGGGAGCCGGATATCCGCCCGCGGGATGGTGAGAGAAATCTGCCTATCAACACGCAGGCGCGTCTTGCGCGCCGCAATCCTATGTCGGTGTCGTGGATCGCGCCTGACGGAAGGAAGCTTCCATTCGGTGAGCGCTGGGTCGGCGCAGGCCGTTCTACAGGCAGACTGCTGAATCCGGCGATGCCGCTCAGTCCCGGTATGCATAC
>JBOHOS010000712.1:0-9685 GCA_050731295.1 Nitrospiraceae bacterium
GTCTGGCTCAAGGACTCATCGTCGCCGCCGTGAATCTCAATCTGCCCTCCGATGAAGGCGTCAGCCGGTATGGCGCCCGCGCGCCGGGCGTGGTGAAAGCGCCGGCGATCGTCCGCATTCTGGTAATCCAGAAGAAACGCCCGGTAAAACTCGGTTTGGCCGCGATCCCGCTTGCGGATGACTCGATAGTGCCCCTCGGGTATCGCCCCGTCGCCTTGGTGGCGCTTTTCAAAGATCCCGTTGTACCCCAACCTGACCGGATACGAGACGATTTCGCGGCCGTTTCGATAGAGCATGAGACGCCGGGCTGCTTTGCTCACGACGACGGCGGCGGTTCGATGCAGTCGCGACCATTCGATGGTGCGCTGCGCCATGAGACGCCACGCCTCGACCTTGCGCTCATCCGCATAGTGGCCTAATTCGGTCGTGAGAATCGCGGTCTGATCATCGATGAGTCGTGACGCTCGGCCGGCCGAACGATCGGATCGCGAAAACAGGCCTTGCTCAAAAAATGACCGTGCCTGGCGCACCAGCAGCTCGGTCTCAATCGGTCTTTGTCCGAGAACCGCCCGGCTGCCCATGCCTTGAACATGGCCCGTGAACAGGCGGAGACGTTCCTCCAACAGGGCTAGCCGTGATTCCGCCTTGAGCCGCTCGGCATCTTGTCGCTGAAGAGATTCGGCGAGAGCTTTTTCGCCTTCCTCCTGAACCTTTTGCAGGTCCGCCACCAATTGGTTGGGCTCCCACGGCCACCGGATGACGTCGTCCTCGACCCGCAGCCGTCCCTTCATCGCCGCCCAATGCTTCACAAAACTTGCATACTCCTGCGGCGCGAATTCCACGCCCTTTGCGTCGACCAACCGCCGGTCCAATGAGTCGATGGCCGCGAGCAGGTCAGGTGGCGCCTCTTGCACACAGGCTGCAAGGCTGCCGAGGAGCAGGACGAAGGCGAAGGCGAGAGGGAGCGATAAGCGAAGGACGGTCATGGAACTATCTCTTTTTGACCGATTGAGTCTTGCGCGCTTTGGCCAACGCGTGTTCAATCTCCGTGGATACCTGCTGACTCTTGTCCAGAATGGCCTGCCCTTTGGCTTGCGCGGCTTTATAATCACCTGCATCTATCGCTGCTTGCACCTCGCCCACCGACGCGGCGAGCCCGCCCACATCGCTCTTGATCTCCTGCAGCGCGGCTCGATCTTTCCCGACGGGCGCCAGAGCGACGAGGTCCTGGGCCTTCTTGACCGACTCTTGCGCGGCTTGCTGCGACTGAACGGCGGCCGCTTTCGCCTCGTCCTTTTTCATGCCGGTCTCCGCCGCGACGCGTGTCGCATCTGCTTGCACGGCGGTTAAGAGATGCTCCGACTGGTCGTAATCACGAAGAAAGGCAAACTTGTTGTTCTGGTCCGCCAGTTCCTGCTTGGCGGCGGTGAGCATGCCCTGGAGTTTAGCAAAATCTTCAGCCATGTACGCGGGAGCGCCGACGGTCTGCGCGCCGGTGACGGCCTGCTCGGCCGATGCCAGCTTGTCGGCCGGCGCTTTGGCGCAGCCGGCAGCAAGGACGATCACGAGCGGGAACACAGCGACAATCGGGAACGGCTTCATTGAGTGCTTCCTCCTACTAGTGTTCGGTGGGTACTGAACGCAAAGAGAACCGGCGCCCTTCGTACGACTCGCTGCGAAGGGGCCGGTCTCTCCGACTGTGACCTTACTTCTTCTCAGTCTTCTTGGTGTCTTTTTTTTCGTCCTTCTTTTGGTCTTTCTTCTCGGTCGTCGGCGCCGGCTTCTTCTCGTCGGCCTTCACAAAGGTCGCCATGCCGAACGTAAGCCCCACGGCAACCGCCAATGCAGCCACAAGTGCTTTGCTCATTCTTCTTCACCCCCTTTCGTCAAAAAAATTCGCCTCAGATCATGGAAGGTGAGGCGGATGGTGGATACCCCTTACCATCAGCAAGCAAGACAGCAAGCAAGACAGCAAGCAAGATGCCACTGGCATCGTGAAAAAACATAAGGTGATTGAATGGGTTACGCCTCACGGTTCTTGGAATGCCAATCGGCCATCTCGCGCGATGAGACCGAATAGCGCATGGCCGTGCAAAACCGCCTCATTCCGGTGACGCCTCGCCGGAATGAGAGGCTTGTCACCGGTGGAGGCCTTTGTTTGGTAAAGAGGTCTGATGATCGTCATGACCAAGCTTGGCTGTGGATTGACAGGTCAGGATACGGCCCCTATAATGCCTCTCTTTCTCAGTTGCAAAAGGGAGTTCGCCATGTCAGCCACGTACCGGCAACCATCCAATCTCAAGCGTAAACGGGACCACGGGTTTCGGAAACGCATGAGCACCAAAAACGGTCGCAAGGTTTTGGCCCGTCGACGGGCGAAAGGTCGGACTCGGCTCACCGTGTAAGGAGCCGTCCCGCTGCACATGCCCGGTCTGCCTGCACGCCGCCCTCACTTCCTGCGAAACAGCGCCGACATCGAACGGGTGAAACAATGCGGACGTCGTCTTCCCACGCCGCTGTTCAATCTTATGTCATTCCAAGCGGGGTCTCATCAGACCCGAGTCGGAATTATCGTAGGCAGGCGGTTCGGCGGGGCGGTCATGAGAAATCGGGCAAAGCGCATTTTTCGGGAACTCACGCGGCAGATGGCAGGCAGGTTGGTGACGGGATACGATCTACTGGTCTTTCCGAGACGAGGAGCGCTTGCACTTGAACACATTCGTCTGCGGGATGCCTGGACCGCAGCGCTCAGACAGGAAGGATTGTTGATGCCCCAATCGGATGTTCAATGCAACGAATCTGCATAACGCTGCTCACGCAGTACCAGCGATGGGTTTCGCCGCTGCTTCCTCCCGCGTGTCGATTTGAGCCCACCTGTTCGCATTATGCCCTGGAGGCGATTCGCCGCCACGGCATGATCCGGGGGCTGGGGTGGAGCATCGTCCGTTTATTGAAATGCCACCCTTTCCACCCGGGGGGCTGTGACCCTGTCAAATAGAACCGGCGCCGTAAATCATCTGGCGGCCATCACTAGGATGCGATGATTTTCCACCAAATCACGCCTTGCCGCCTACCAACCGTCGCCCATGACCGAGCGTCGTTATCTCTGGAGTCGTCACGCTGATGGAAAAGCGGGTCGTCATTTTCTTGATCCTTTCCCTCGTCATTCTGTTCGGATACGACTATCTGTTGAAACAGATGGGGATACTGCCCCCGCCTAATCAGTCCGAGGCGCCGGCCCCCGGCTCGACAAGCGACCCACAGTCCGGAACTCCAGACATGACGACGGCTCCGCCGCCATCCCAACAGACTACCGAAGCCTCCACAGCCGCCTCGTCGCGATCGGCGCGATCGGATAGACCGGCAGAAAGCGCCAGGACCGACCCGGCCCCATCCTCGTCTCAAGAGCAGACACAGATCGTCGAGACCGATCTCTATCGCGCCGTGTTCACCAATCAAGGGGCCGGTATCAAAAGTTGGCAATTGAAGCGATATATGACGGCCGGTCAGGATCGGCAGCCCATCCAACTGATGTACGCCGGCGGCAAGTTCAAGAACCCGCTGTTTATCCAATCGACCGATCCGGCGGTCACCGCGCAGCTGAATGACGGTCTGTATCAGGTCCAACGCACATTCACGCAGCTTGATGAGGGGCACCCGACGGGTAAGCTCACGTTTTCCTATGACACGCCGCAGAAGGGCGTCCGTGTGGTGAAGGAGCTGACCTTTCATCATGACAGCTACATCGTGGATGTCACGGTGAAGACCGAAGGGCTGGCGGGAGCCTATGATGTCACGCTGGGCACTAATTTCGGCATCGTGGAATGGGGGGAAGGATTCATCGGGCTCATCGGGCCGGCGTCGATCGTCGACGGCACGCTCGAGAAAAATACGCCGGATGCCGACGTCGAGCGCAAGGGATCAGTCGGGTGGGTGGCGCTTCAGGACAAGTACTTCTTGACCGTCCTGATTCCATCAGGCGCGTCCGCGGCCGTGGTCAAGAAGGAGGCCGATAAGCTGGTCTCGGCGGCGGTGCGGTTTACCCCTCCGGGCAACGCCTCAACCGTGTCGATGCAGTTGTACGCGGGGCCGAAGGAGTTCGACACGCTCAAATCGTTGAACGTCGGCTTGGAAGACACGATCGATTTCGGCTGGTTCATTTACGGCAGTTGGAGCATCGTCAAGGCGGTCGCCAAGCCGCTGTTTGCCGTCCTCCGCTTCGTGTACGACTATACGCATAATTACGGCGTCGCCATTGTGTTACTGACCATCGCCATCAAACTGTTGTTTGTGCCGCTCCAGTACAAGAGCTACAAGTCCATGAAGGACATGCAGCTCGTGCAACCCAAGGTCGCGGTCATCCAAGCCAAATACAAAGACGACCGCGAACGGTTGAACAAAGAGTTGATCAAGCTCTACCGCGATCATAAGGTGAACCCGGTGGGGGGCTGTTTGCCGATGCTGCTCCAGATGCCGGTCTTCGTGGCGCTGTTCAATATCCTCTACATGACGATCGATCTGAGACAGGCGCCGTTCGCACTGTGGATCACGGACCTGTCCGTCCAGGATCCGTACTATGTCCTCCCCATCGTCATGGGCGCGTCCATGGTCCTGCAGCAGAAGATCATGCCGACGACGATGGATCCCACACAGGCCAAGATGATGCTGTTGCTGCCGGTGTTCATGACGGTCTTGTTCGTGACCTTTCCCGCCGGTCTGGTCCTGTACTGGCTGACGAACAATATCGTGACCATCACCCAACAATTCGTCACGGATCGCTACATCTTCAAGAGACCGACCTTCTCGTCTTTGTCCCCCGAGCCGCCGCCTGATAAGGAAGAGGCCGATGGACATAAATCGGGGAACAAGAAAAAGAAAATAGTAAAGACTGACGCCGAGAGTCAGGTCGAATCCTAATGGTGCCGCCATGTCCGCACATGTGGAGGACACGATTTGCGCCATCGCGACCCCTCTGGGGGAAGGGGGAATCGGTGTCGTTCGTGTAAGTGGCGAGCAGGCTGTTCCTGTTGCTGCAGGATTGGTTCGACTCCGCTCCGGTCGTCCGCTTGCCGCTCTTGAAAGCCATAGCCTGCGCCACGCCGACATTGTCGATCTCACGACCACACCGCGCCGCGCATCCTCCGAGGCCGCACCCCCGCTCGACGAAGCCCTGGTTGTAGTCATGCGAGCGCCGCATTCCTTCACGGCTGAAGACGTCGTGGAAATCCACTGTCATGGCGGTCCTCTAGTCTTACAGAAATTGTGCGAAGGCCTGGTGCGCTGTGGAGCCCGATTGGCTGAGCCGGGGGAATTCACCAAGCGCGCCTTCCTCAATGGTCGCTTGAATCTTACGCAGGCCGAGGCCGTCCTCGATACGATTCGCGCGAAGACGGCCGGCGGTCTCAGGTTGGCGCAGGAACAATTGCGGGGTGCGCTCTCTCAGCAGATCGACCGGATGCGGGAAACCCTGATCGGACTGCTCGCGCATGTGGAAGCCGCCATCGATTTTACGGAAGAAGATCTCGCCTTCATTCAGCCCGAAGAGTTGGTCAGCAGCCTCGAACACATCATGACGGAAGTGTCTCGATTGGCCAAGAGCTACGAGGAAGGACGGATGTTGCGAGAAGGCGTCACCGCGGCCATTGTCGGCCGGCCGAACGTGGGAAAGTCAAGTCTTCTCAATGCGTTACTGGGAGCCGATCGCGCAATCGTGACGTGCGTGCCGGGCACGACGCGTGACGTGCTGGAAGAGGTCGTCACGGTTCGCGGGGTGGCCGTTCGCTTCTTGGACACCGCTGGCGTGCGGAAGACCGACGATCTTGTGGAACATGAAGGCATCAAGCGAAGCCGAGCCGCCATCGAAGACGCGGAATTGCTTCTCGTCGTGGTGGACGGATCTTGCAAACTCTGCCAGGAGGACCACGATCTCCTCGCGCATCGAGGGGAGAAAGCGCTGGTTGTGGTCATCAACAAGAGTGATCTGCCGTCACGGATTCATGCCTCGGATCTCGGCGGAGACGCGCCGGCCGTCCGGATTTCGGCCAAGACCGGATCAGGGTTGGAAGATCTTCGCGACACGATACGACGAGCCATAGGAAGAAATGATTTCGAACCCGGAGAGACCGCTCTGGTGACCCGGGCGCGGCACTGCGCCAGTTTAATCAAGGCCCAGTCCGCTTTGAACAGGGCGATCGAGTCCGTCAAGAAAACGCTTTCAGGTGAGTTTGTGGCGGTAGACCTTCGCGGCGCGATCGACGCGCTTGGGGAGATTACCGGCGCGATCAGCACGGATGATATCCTGGATCGGATTTTCAGCGAATTTTGCATCGGCAAGTAAAGCTGGGTATGAGAATAGAATTAGGTGTGGCTTATGGCAGGTGAATACGATGTCATCGTGGTCGGCGGAGGTCATGCCGGATGCGACGCGGCGCTGGCCGCGGCCCGTATGGGGACCCGTGTCCTGCTCCTGACCATGGATGAGGAGAAGATCGCGCAGATGTCCTGCAATCCGGCGATGGGTGGTATCGCCAAAGGCCACTTGATCAAAGAGATCGACGCGCTCGGCGGAGAGATGGGCCGCAACACCGATCGCGCGGGCATTCAATTCCGGATGATCAACACCAGCAAGGGGCCGGCCGTCCGGGCCTTGCGGGCGCAGTGCGACAAAAAACTCTACCGCCGGATGATGCAAGAGACGCTGCGGGCGCAACCGCTGCTTAAGATCGGCCAAGGAACGGTTGATCGCGTGCTGACAGCTCACGGCGCGGTCACCGGGATCGTCACGGCATGCGGGCAAACGATCGGAGCCCGAGCGGTGATCTTGACGTCGGGCACGTTCCTGAAGGGACTGATCCACATCGGGCTGAGTCATTTTCCCGCGGGCCGGGCGGGGGAAGCCTCGGCGGAGCATCTCTCGGATTGCATGAAAGACTTCGGCTTTGAAATTGGCCGACTCAAGACCGGCACGCCGCCGAGGTTAGACCGAGACACGATCAATTTTGACGTGATGGTTCCCCAGCCGGGCGATGATCCGCCCAAACCATTTTCCTGTCGGACGGAACGGATTACCACCCCTCAAATTTCCTGCCATCTCACCTACACCAACGCCGAGACGCACGCTCTCATACGAGACAATCTCGATCGGTCTCCGATGTACAGCGGCGTCATCGAATCGGTCGGGCCGCGCTATTGCCCATCTATTGAGGACAAGGTGGTTCGCTTTGCCGATAAGCCGCGGCACCAGGTCTTTATCGAGCCTGAAGGCCTGGACACCGTCGAGTACTATCCGAACGGCATCTCCACGAGCCTGCCGGTTGATGTGCAAGCGGCCATGCTGAGCACGATTCCGGGTCTGGAGCACGCGAAGATGCTGAAGCCGGGCTATGCGGTGGAATACGACTATTTTCCGCCGCGCCAATTACATCCCACCCTCGAGACGAAGTTGGTTGCCGGCC
Organism: Nitrospiraceae bacterium; assembly: GCA_050731295.1. Taxonomy (GTDB): domain Bacteria; phylum Nitrospirota; class Nitrospiria; order Nitrospirales; family Nitrospiraceae; genus JBOHOS01. Next base: position 7,455 of record JBOHOS010000712.1, read on the forward strand.
TGTACCATGCGGGGCAGATCAACGGAACCTCCGGCTATGAGGAGGCGGGCGCTCAGGGGATCATGGCGGGCATCAACGCGGTGTTGAAGCTGCGCGGTGAACCGCCGCTGATTTTGGATCGCTCGCAGGCATACATCGGCGTCCTGATCGATGACCTGATTACCAAAGACGCCCGTGAGCCGTACCGCATGTTCACCTCGCGGGCGGAATATCGTTTGCTGCTTCGACAAGACAATGCCGATCTGCGTTTAATGGACATCGGGCATACGGTCGGATTGATCGGCAGCGAGACCTATAGCCGGTTATTGAAAAAGCGAGAGCAGATCGAAGCCGAGGTCATGCGGCTCAAGACGACGCGGCCCTCGTGGACTCCCGAGCTTCGAAGCAAGTTGGCCTTGATGGATCTAGACGGGGTATCGCCGGATTTGACACTGGCTCATTTACTGCGGAGGCAAGAACTGACGTACGAAAATCTTCTGAATTTGACGGGACATGCCGGACCCGTCGAGGAAGATGTCAGAGAAGCTATTGAAATAACAGTAAAATACGAAGGATACATCAAGCGTCAAATGCAACAGATCGCCGGATTCAGGAAATTGGAGGATCGTAAGATCCCTTCATCATTTAACTATGATCGGGTCATCGGCTTTTCACGGGAGGTATTGGAAAAACTCAAGCGTGTCAGGCCTGCCTCCATTGGCCAAGCTTCTCGCATTTCCGGGATCACTCCAGCCGCAATTTCATTGCTTCTCGTGATGTTAGAGCGAGATCGACGTCACGGCTTTTACTCCACGACCGCTGAGCAACCCGCCGTGGAACGGGTTTCCTGACGAAAATAATGCTTGACGAGTCTGGCTGGATATCGTAGGTGTTCCACGTGGAACAGGCCTCAGACCTGAGAATACTTCTGGTCCATGGCTCTTCTCAACTTGGCTTGACCCTGAGCGACCATCAGCTTTTTCAATTTGATCGCTATCACCGTGAATTGCTTGTTTGGAATGAAAAAATCAATCTGACCGCGATCACAGACACTCAACAGGTCGCTGTCAAGCATTTTGTCGATTCCCTGGCTTGCAGTAAATTCATTGACCTTCGCGGAACTCACACATCACTCCTGGACATAGGGAGCGGAGCCGGATTTCCAGGTCTCCCCCTCAAAATCCTGTACCCAGAACTGCGCGTTACCCTCCTCGAACCCAATCATAAGAAGACGGCATTTCTCAGGTACCTCATCGGAACGCTAGGGCTGATGCACGCTCAAGCCGTTCCCATGACCTTGGAGGCGTTCTCAAGGCAAACCGGACAGCAGGCAGCCTATACCTACGTGGTAACGAGGGCCCTCAACCTATATTTCACATTTCCTCATGTCGAGTCATTGTTGAAAGAGGATGGCCGGTTTATTCTGTGCCGATCGACATCCATCCCCGGAGATGTCGAGATGGGCGGGCTCACTGTGATTCAAGAGATCTTCTATGATCTCCCATATGCTGCCGGTAAACGAGTCCTAACCATGCTCGGAAAATCTGTTCCACGTGGAACATCGGAATGCACTTCTGAACTTACGACGAAGGAGAAATGTGTCGCGGATCATCGCTATCGCTAACCAAAAGGGAGGAGTGGGCAAGACAACCACCTCGGTGAATGTGGCTACGTCGCTTGCCATTGGTGAGCAATCGGTCTTACTGGTTGATCTCGACCCACAATCGAATGCCACCAGTGGACTAGGTCTGGATCCGAGGAGCCTGCCTCACACCATCTACGACTGTATGACCAGGGGTGCGTCCGTTTCCAGCGTCATCACATCAACCGCTGTGCAGAAGCTTGCGATTGCGCCGGCCAATGCCGATCTGGTCGGGGCGGAGGTTGAGCTGGTGAATGTCGAAGGACGCGATGTCATTCTGAAAAATGCCTTGGCTGAAGTGGCGAATCACTATGATTTTATTATTTTGGATTGCCCGCCGGCGCTTGGTATTCTCACGATCAATGCGCTGGTAGCGGCGTCATCCGTGCTGGTGCCTGTGCAGTGCGAGTACTATGCAATGGAAGGACTTGGCCGGCTGATGGCCAATGTGAAGAGAGTGCAGGATTCCTTGAATCCTGGCCTAGAGCTCGAAGGCATTGTGCTGACCATGTACGACTCACGAAATAGCTTGGCGCGTCAGGTCGTGGAAGAGATCAGGAGCCATTTCAACGAAAAGGTCTACAAAACCATGATCCCGCGCAACGTCACC
>JBOHOS010000713.1:0-2862 GCA_050731295.1 Nitrospiraceae bacterium
GTCTGGTGAAGGACACCGATCGCAGCTCTCTTCGCGCTCAATGCGCCGAAGCACGAAGACTGCGGTCTGCCCTTCCTGAAGGGCGAACGACGCTTGAACGCCGCGGTCGTCAGGGGTAAGCGGGATCGCGGTGGCAAGCCCTAGGCTCAGCTCAGCCGAATGGAAGCTGGCTCCGTGTTCAGTAATCTGGGTTTGATGAGTCGCCCGCGCGTAATCAAAAGCCGGATGGCAACGCAGGTGAAATTCCATGCTCCCTCGCGCGACTTTCACCCGGCGAACCAATTGATGGTTCCATGCCGATTCGCGGGCCAGACCGGCCGGCATGAAATCCTCGATTTCGCCGACCCCGTCCGGTGAGAGGAAGCGCGTAATCAGCACATTGGTTTCCGGCCAGTAGAACTGTTTGGTGCTGATCCCGTCTTGACGCGGGGCAATCTCAAACCGGCCCCCTTTGTCGTCATCCAGAATGGCGGCAAAGATGCTCGGCGAGTCGAAGTGAGGAAAGCAGAACCAATCGATCGATCCATTCATGCCCACGAGCGCTGCCGTGCGCATGTTGCCGATGATGCCGTAGTTCTGAATGGGTTGGTACGCCATATTCAGGATGTTGAAAAAGCCTCCAGCTTCGTTCATCTCCTATATCCAGCTTCGCTGGATAGTCGCAAGCTAATTTAGAACCTCAACGTACCCCTACGGGAAGGAGCGCGTCCCGGCGCGCTTGGGGCCGGATGGGTGAAATGAAGTGGTAATGACCTATTTCGCCGCTTCTCGGGGCACGGTTGCCTGTTTGATGTACTGCTCCGCCTCGCGCAGCTCCGGCAACTGCGTGTCCCCCCGCCACTGCCGTGAGAATTGAGCATAGGCGTTGCCGGCGTCTTGAGTGTCTCCGGTCTGTACAGCGGCGCGCGCAGCGCCCAGCAACGAACGCGCCCGATTCGGGTGCCGGAACAGCGACTTTCCGAACTGCTGCGCGGCTTCCGCGGGACGGCCCGCGCGCAGGAGAATTTCGCCGTACAGTTCATGGGGAGGCTTGATCGCCGTGGGCGGTCCCGGGGAAGGTGGCGCGGCTTCGTGCAGAGCGATAGCTTGCTGCATGATGGTGGTCGCCTTGCCAAAGTCGCCCTTGGAAGCGCCGGCAACTGCGGCGACTTCTAACTCCTGAATCTCTGCCACCTTGAGTATGGGCGCAATAACCGGCTCTTGCGTGCCGGCTGATTGCTCGCGAATGGCTCGTAGCACGGCAACACTTTCTTGAGCATCGGGAGCGCCTGTCATGGCCGCCGCCAAGCCACGAGCAAAGACGGCGGGAGCCTGAGCGACGGCCGCGTACGCCTGAGATGGGTCATGAGCGGCCGTCGCCTTGGAATCCTGTGTCTTTACTTGCGGCACAGGCAAGAGTCGTTCTGCATCATTCCACTGCTCCGTTTCTACGACCAACGCCGCGGCCATGCTGGCATGGGTATACGCTCCGTACGCGAGCATGCGCGGATCGTCCGTGGAGAATTCCGCGAGACTCTTTTGCATCGTCATCAGCAACTCCTTTGCCTCTCGGTAACGACCCTGCTGCAGATAGACATAGAGCAGCCAGTGCAAGGCGTGATAATCACGCTGGCTGATAGGAAGATTGTTGCTCTTCACCCATTGATCCGACGTCTTCCACGCAGACTCGTTCGAAGCGGCCGCATCCGGCCACATCCCGAGCTGCAGAAAGATGTGCAAAGGCATGTGCTGGGCATGGTGTGATGCGGGGGCGATCTCGGCGTAGTGTCGCGCGGCCGGCAGGGCCAGAATGGCGTGATCGGGATCGTCAAACGCATGGAGGATATAGTGCGCCGCGCCGGGGTGATCGGGTTCCTTACGGTAGACATCCCACGCGATGGCGCCTGCGAGCATCCGGGTCCGTAGGGCGGTCGGGTCCTCAGGATGGACAGTCCCCAGCAACGAGAGCGCGTAAAAGGTCGCGGCGTTCAAATCATCCGGATACTCTTGGTAGATTTTCTCCATAGCCGCCGCATACGCGCCATCGCGCGCCGGCTTCTCGCCTTCGCCATACAAAGTCCTGACGGCCTGCAGATAGGCGCGCTCCCGTGGCGTCAGATCCGGCGTGTGTCGAATCTTCCCAATGGCCTTGCGCGCCGCCTCGGTCTCTTGCGGGTCGCTCCAGATCGGGTGGTTGTATGTCATCGCCTCGCCCCAATACCCCATCATGAAATCCGGGTCAATTTTGGTCGCTGCGCGAAACTCGTCGAGGGCTACCGGATACCAGAAGGAATGGAGCGCGGCGACGCCGCGCAGGAAGTGTGCTTGCGCCTCTTCCGATCGTGTGGAGGTTGGAAAATTGACCGTCCCCAGTTTGCCTAGTTTGGCGGGTGTGGATTGGTGCGCAGATGTGGCTGTCGGCACCGCTATCGCGAATAATATCAATACAAGCAAGGCTCTGTGTGAAGGTCGGGTCAATTGCATGCGTTCCTCTCTGGCGGGTCAGCGACTCGAAATGTGCGAAGCAAACCATCATTCGATCCGTTCATTTCCAGGATCGCCGGCGTGAGTAGTTCCGACAATGCCGTAGCTCTGAATGGTTGGACGCTACGTCCGAAGTTCCACTTATAGCCATTCAGGATGCTCAAAACAACCATCCAACAAGGCCGCAGGCGCAGCAAGCACCGGAGGCGTACCCTCTGGGGTACGTTGAGGATGCTTGCAAGACGAGAACGCAGTTGGGGGTCGTTTTCAGCATCCTGTTTAGTCTGCTTGTTCCTCGTAGTGCCACGTGAGTCCGCCGTCGACAAAGTAGGTTGCCCCAGTGACATAATCCGCATCGGCCGATGCCAAGAAGGCCGCAACTCCGGCGACGTCGTCGGG
>JBOHOS010000714.1:0-2753 GCA_050731295.1 Nitrospiraceae bacterium
CATGTCGCGGAGAAACTCGTTCAACGGCGGCGCGGTATTCCGAATATGCTGGTTGACAAGAGCGCGCCCACGGTTCCAGGTGGTCATCAGCATGAAGAAACCGACCCCCAGGACGACCGGTAGCCAGCCGCCTTGCGGGATCTTCAACGCATTGGCGCTGAAAAAGATCAGATCCACCACGAGAAAGAGCCCGGTTAAACCGGCGGTGGCGGCCCAACTCCACCGCCAGATGTTCCGCGCGACAACGGCGATCAGCAGGGTGGTCATGACCATGGTGCCCGAAACGGCGATGCCGTAGGCGGCCGCCAGATTGCTCGAGGACTGAAAGGAGACCACCAAGCCGATCGTGCCGACCAGCATCGCCCAATTCATGAAGGGCAAAAAGATCTGGCCGATCTGCGACTCGGAGGTGTGCCGGATGTGCAAGCGCGGCAGATAGCCAAGCTGAATGGCCTGATGCGTCAATGAGAACGCACCGCTGAGCATTGCCTGAGAGGCAATGACCGTGGCCCCCGTCGCCAGCGCCACCAGGGGAAAGAGCAGCCACGGCGGCGCCAGCAGATAAAAGGGATTCGAGACGGCCGCAGGGTTGCGTATCAACAGCGCGCCTTGCCCGAGATATTGCAACAGCAAGGCCGGCAGGACGACGGCAAACCAGCCGGCTCGGATGGGAGCCTTTCCGAAGTGCCCCATGTCCGCATACAAGGCTTCGGCTCCCGTTAACACCAAAAAGGCGCTGCCGAGGAGGCCGAATGCCTGGGCGGGATTCTTGATCACGAAAAACAGCGCCAACAGCGGATTCATCGCGAGCAGGATGCCGGGAGTTCGCACAATGCTGAACAGGCCCAGCCCCGCCAGCGTCACAAACCAGACGAGAATGATCGGCCCGAACACGCGCCCAATCCGTCCGGTTCCCCGCGATTGAAGAAGGAAAAAGAGGAACAACACGATCACGGTGATTATGATGATGTACGGCTGGAAGAAAGGCGTCGCCACCTCGAGCCCTTCCACCGCGCTGAGGACCGAGATGGCCGGCGTAATGATGCCGTCGCCGTAGACCAAGGCCGCGCCGAAGAGCCCCAGAACGACGACCGCTTCTAACCGCCTTGACGGCGGATGATCCTTATCCCGCTGGCTCAACGCCATCAGGGCGAGAATGCCGCCTTCTCCCTGGTTGTCCGCCCGAAGCACAAACACCAGATATTTGACGGTCACCACCAGCAGCAGCGACCACACGATCAGCGAAAGCACCCCCAGCACATGATCATGGGTAACTGCCAGCCCATGGGAAGGGTGAAAACATTCGCGCAATGCATACAGAGGACTGGTGCCGATGTCCCCATACACGACGCCCAGCGCAGCCAGAGCGAGCATCGGCATGCCGGTCTGCGGCTTGGCGTCAGACGGCATAGGGTCCATATTCAGACGCAGCATGGTGCATTTCAGCCGTGTTCCTTGTCATCCATAACACGGGCTTCTGAGCTTCGCTGGCCTCTCCGTAAAATCTACCCGGATCCATTAGGGCGAATTGCGTGTAGATCCCAAGAAGAGGTGGTTGATCACGTAGATACAATCGAGTCATGGATCATAGCAGATGTCTTTCTTCGCCACCGGGTTGTAGAGGATCACTGCATTCTGTACAATGCAGCTCCCCGTCAAGATCAGGAGAGCCGAATGGCCAAGATCAAGGCATCGCCGAAAACCATCCCTCCCAGCAATTAGTTACCAAAAAGCTCGACTGGCATGTATGGATTCGACGAAATTACCGGCGGCGGACTTCCTACCGGACGACCGACATTGGTATGCGGCAGCCCAGGCTGCGGCAAGACGACCTGGAGAAATTTCACGATGTCGTGGTCGGCCGGGAACTCAAAATGATGGAATTGGAGGACGAGATCAAACGGCTACGAGAGGAGCTGGACACTTTCAAAAAGGCTTCCCGCTAGGTTATGCCGGGTCTGCGATTCTCGCTAAACACGCTGCTTCCGTCGATTCCTCGCGTTTCCATCCCCATCCGGTCGTTCGGATTCGACCTGATATCCTCGCGCCAGCATAAACGCGCCGATCAGGATCATCGGTAGGCTCAGAATCTGACCCATCGAAAAGGGGCCAAGGATGAACCCCAGGTGGAAATCGGGTTCACGAAAAAACTCGACCACGAGACGAATGAGCCCGTAGCTCGTAATAAAGGTCCACATGAGCGTCCCCGGAGGAGTGGGGCGTCTTCCGACGAACCAGATGATCAGAAAGAGCAATCCCCCTTCCAACGCCGCTTCGTAGAGTTGCGAGGGGTGTCGGCACTCCGGTCCGCCGCCGGGAAAGACCATGCACCAGGGGACGTCGCTTGGCCGGCCATAGAGCTCTCCATTGATAAAATTACCGATCCGTCCCAGCCCCAACCCAATGGGCACCGTAATGGCGGCCAAATCCGCGATCGTGTAGGGATGAAAGCCTCGACGACGGCAGAACCACAAGATCGCCAACACCGTGCCGAGGAATCCGCCGTGAAACGACATCCCGCCCTCCCAGACGGCCAGAATCTTGGCGGGATGGTCTATATAATATGGCAGGTTGTAAAAGAGCGTGTACCCCAGGCGACCCCCGAGAAACACCCCCACCGCCGCATAGACGATCAGGTCATACAACTGATCTTTGGTCAACGCGATGCCGCGCGCCGCCGCCCGCGCCTTGATGAGAAAGTACGCCCCCGTCAGCGCGACGAGGTACATCAAGCCGTACCAGCGGAACTGTAA
>JBOHOS010000715.1:0-1572 GCA_050731295.1 Nitrospiraceae bacterium
AAAATAAGGGCATGAATGACGTGTTCGATCATCGTGGGCCTTCTTCTGTTGACTTGCGCTCACCGCTAATGAAAGAGACGCGGCAGGGAATCCGTCATGGCTTCGGCAGGGTAGAGGATTCTCCCGTGCTCAATCTTGGCGAACGACGTCACGGAATGGGAGTCCGCCTTCGTCGGCGTGAGAATATGCCGCACGTCCCATCCTCGGCTGACCAGGGCATCAGCGATCAATGCTCGATGGCACCGCCACGGGACCGCTTCCGCGCACATGATTGCGGTTCGGATCTGTGTCCCGATCTCCATGAGTTTCTCCAGTCCCTTCCAAAAGCTCTCGGTCTGCATGTAATCGGCATAGCCGCGGAAGCCCGCATTGCGCCATCCCAAATTGGGTGAATCGGCTCGACTTTTTCGTCGTCCGCCAAGGGCGGGGAGATGGTGATAATCGATGCCGGCCTCCTTGAGGCTTGCTGTAAGCGCAGACGTGTGGAATTGGGGATTTCGCCGCGAGTAGGGAATGGTGCGAACATCGATCAACAACTCGATCTTATGACTCTTCAGCAGACGGAGAAATTCCTCAATCGGCCTGGTCGAATGTCCGATGGTCCACAGAACGGGAGCCGCCATGAATCATTATGCCACAGGCGTGCCTGCTCCTCAGTCTCCGCAGCCGTTTCGGTTTGCTCCTGCGCCTTGGTCGGATGATCTAGGCCTGAACATTCAATTCCGCCTGGCGCGAGCATCCTCCATAGAGAATTTCGTTTGCCGCGGTCGCCGTCAAGAGCGCTTCAACAGTCTCCCCGTCAAAGGGGAAACAGGCCATGCCGACCCTCAACGCCCAGCCCGTGCATGGAGACAGCGCTTGCTCAAGAGCCTCGGTGATGCGCTGGACAACCGCCTGTGCTCCGAAGCGATCCGCCTCCGGCAGAAGTACGGCAAACTCATTGTTCGATAGACGACCGGCATAGTCATATCGTCGGAGTGAGGCGTCGCAGGCTCGGCCGAATGCCAGAGAGACTCGTTTGCGCAATTTCGGCGACGTGCCTTTGACGAGATGGCATCGCACCAGAGTCAGCTGAGAGCCGAAACGTTCAGCCCGGCTCAATTCCCTGATCAAACATTCCTGAAACAGGTAGCGATGATAGAAGGTAGTGAGCGCATCAGGTTCATGTGAGGCGCCAAACAGGTGAAGGTCTTGACCTTGGTGCTCCCCAAACGCCCAGCCCGTGTGAAGGTTCTGCACGAACATGATGTTGACATGACGCTCGGGTCTGGCTATTTGCAGCTCACTCGGTGACAGGTCGTCTTGTAGCGGCTCTTCGATGTGACGCAGTGGACCGGGGGAGCGCTCAAGAGCCTTCCTTGCGCTCGCAGTCGCAGGCCGCTTCAAGACAGCAGATGCTTTCATACGCTCCCTCCTCTCGAACGCTCCTCTGAATCGCTTCGGACACCATTACCGAGACCGATGGTCATGATAGTGGCGTGTGTGAGCCAAAAAGCAAGAAAGGTGCCTTTAGATTTGCAGCGGTGTGGGAGGAATAATCAGAAGGGGTGAATCAAGCACAAGGCCTTGAAC
>JBOHOS010000716.1:0-8022 GCA_050731295.1 Nitrospiraceae bacterium
CACTTAACTGTCGCGCCAAGCCGGCTACTTTTGCACATCCGCCTGACAAGAGGATCTTCTTCATATCGCCCTCGACCGACGTGGTCTTGAAGTAATCAATGGACTTGGCTATTTCCGACGCGACTTCCGCATTGACTCCGTCAAGGACGCTGCTGATCGCGGCCTCGTTTTGACCATTCTGGGCTTCGCCTTTCTTGATGGATTCAGCCTCTTCGAACGAGACGCCCATCTCGCGCTGAATCGCTTCCGAATAGCCGCTCCCTCCCACCGAGATATCGCGTGTAAATACAGAGGTATTGCCTTTCATGATATTGATGTTCATAACGCTCCCGCCGATGTTCACCAATGCGACCATATCGTCCGGCTGCGGGTCATAATTGATGCCGTACATGTTTTCGACGGCAAACGCATCGACGTCAAGGACGACCGGGGTCAACCCCGCCCCGCGGATCAATTCCGTGAGCTCATTGACCTTATCTTTCTTAGCCGCGACGATCAGCACAGACATCTGCGGTTGGCCATCATCGGACAATTCGGACGGGTTCAGGACATGAAAGTCGAGATTCACCTCATTAATGTCAAAGGGGATGTACTGTTCCGCCGCCGCCTTGACCTGAGCGTCCAATTCATCATCGGCCATGGGCGGCAAGGTAATTTTCTTGACGATCACGGAATGCCCTGAGATGGACGTCGCGACATTTTTCAGCTTGACGTTCGTTTCCTGCAGAAGTTCTTTAATGGCCGTCACGACTCGGCCGGCATCCATGACGGTGCCATCCACGATGACTTCCGGCTCCAGCGGCTTGAGGCCGAATTTCTGCAGGAAATATTTCCCCTTCACCTCTTTGACTTGAACCAGCTTGATCGCGCTTGACCCGATATCGAGGGCCACGAGCTGTTTGTTTCCGCCAAACAGAGAACCGATATCCAAATCAAGCAATCGCTTTACGGGTCCCAACATCGTTCGAATCCCCTTCAGACCGTCACGTTTCGGGCGCGGATGATTTGCGTAATTTCATTGATATTCTGGGCCGTATAGATTCGCCAATTTCGCCAATCGCGAGGCGGGCCTGAAATGAGTCCCTCTCGTTCCCACCGAAAAAGCGTGGCTCGAGAAACATTGAATAATTTACAGACCTCATATGTTTTGAACCGCTTCTTCGAATCGTTCTCGGAGTTCTTCACCGCCCCATTGCCCCTAAACACATTGATTTGTAAGTGTTTTTCGTTGGTGAACTAAGTATAGTCAATATATTTGACCTGTCAAGTAACAGGAGTCGCCGTCGGTGATGCAGGGGGAGAAGGAAGCAAAGGAAAGACGAGGAACCCGCTTCAGTCAGGGCTTCACGTTCTCTGAAGGTCGCGATGGCGAAGCTCGACATCATAGCCGAGCCCGGCGAAACAACTTTTCAACGAAGCGGCAATCGTGACGGAACGATGTCGCCCCCCGGTACAGCCAAATCCAATGGTGAGATAGCTTCGTCGTTCTCGTTCAAAGAGCGGGAGAAGAAATTTGAAGAGCGCTTGGAGGTGATCAAGAAATGCTTTTGCGTTTGGATCGTCTAACACGAAGGCTTGCACCCTGACATCTTCGCCCGTCAACGGTTTCAGGTCGGGGACAAAATTCGGATTTCTCAGGAATCGCACGTCAAATAAAAGATCCACATCATACGGCACGCCGAATTTAAAGCCGAAGGTCAGCAATGAAATCGTGATGCGATGCCCTTGCACCTGCTGGAGATAGTGTCTTGCCAAGAGATCCTTCAGTTCGTGCACGGTCAGATCGGATGTGTCAATGATTCGGTCGGCCCGGCGGCGCAACTGCAGCAAACGCTCTCGTTCGACATGAACGCCCTCGAGGACAGGGGACTGGGGAAGCAGAGGGTGCGGGCGTCGTGATTCTGAAAACCGGCGGACGAGAATTTCGTCTCTCGCCTCCAGGAACAGCAAGTGAACGGAATATCCAAGGGCTTTCAACGAATCGAGATTGCCGAAAAAATCCGAGAAGAATCCCCGCTCTCGAATATCCATGCCGAGGGCGACGTGTTGGACGTCTCGCCCCCGCTGCATGCAGAGCTCGGCAAACCGGGGGAGTAGTGCGGGAGGCAAATTATCAACGCAGAAAAACCCAAGGTCCTCAAAGCACTTGATGGCGTGGGTCTTTCCTGATCCGGAAAGACCGCTGATGATCACCAAGCGTAGAGCTGGCATCGATCGTCACCCGACTAGACTGGTTGGGGATCGATCAATTCGATGTTGCCATTGTCCAGCCGTCTCATGACCTGCATCCGATCGGTCGATAGATCCTTGAAGATGAGCAGCGCGGACGGTTGACGGCCAAGCCGGCTCACGGCCTGGGCTGGCGTGAGCTCATACAGCGGAGGACGAACGGTGTCGAATTCAAGAGAGCGCCGGGCCGAGGGTAGCGCCTGCCGAACAGCTATGGGTTCAACTGCCTTTCGCTTGTGACTAACGAGCTTTTCTTTTCGTTTTAGAATCTGTCGACTCACTTTGTCCAACAGTTGGTCAATCGACGCGTACATTTCGGTTGTCGAAGTCTTGCCCTGGATCGCGACTCCATTGAAGTTGAATACGACCTCTGCCGTATGGCGATACTTCTCAACGGCCAAGACGACCTGCACGTCCCCCAACTTCATGCCATACCGTTCCAACCGCTTCATACGAGATTCGATATGCCGCCTGAGTGCCGCCGTGATTTCCACGTGGCGGCCGGTAATGATAATGCGCATCGCAGATTCCTCTTATGTCTCAATCATCCGCCCCGCCGCACTGACTCGATCAGAGCGCATCGGCTGTTGTACGGCACCGTTTGTTGAGCCCCGGAAGAGAACGGAGGGACCGGGCTCTAATCGGACCTGCCGTCAAAAGAATCGTTTGCGTTGGCTTGCGGACGGGATATTCACTTCAGATCGATATTTTGCCACGGTTCTGCGGGCGATCAAAATATTGTTTTTTTGCAGCCTCGCCGCAATTTCTTGATCCTTCAGGGGATGTTGGGCATTCTCTTCCGCAACCATTTTCCGAATCATCTCCCGTACCGTCACCGACGAGAGCTCGTCTTCGCTTTGATCAGCCCTCTGAATGCCGGTATTGAAAAAGTACTTCAATTCGAGAATGCCCTGTTGGCAGTACATATATTTATTTGCCGTCACCCGGCTAATGGTCGACTCATGGAGCCCAATATCATCCGCCACTTGCTTGAGCACGAGGGGCTTCAGGTATTGAACGCCTTTTTCGAAAAACGCCTCCTGAAACTTAATAATGCTGCCGACGACTTTGATAATGGTTTTGTTGCGCTGTTCGATGCTTCTGATAATCCACTGGGCGCCCCGCAATTTCTCTTCGAGATAGGCTTTTGTGGCGTCCGATGGATGTTTTCCGCTATTCATCAACTGCTTGTAATACGGACTGATGCGCAGGCGCGGCATTCCGTCATCATTCAACAGGACCATCCATTCGTCTTCATTCTTCACGACAAAGACGTCAGGAACAATGACATAATTATCGGCCGAGAAATACGGCCGTCCTGGCTTCGGTTCGAGTCCCTCAATCACTTTCGTAGCCGCGAAGACTTCTTCCGCGGTTGCGCCCAGGGCTTTCGCAATACGACCGTAGTGTTTCTTTTCCAGATCTTTGAGATGATGGGCGACAATCGATTCGACCAGCGACCCCTTCAAACGCACGCGTCGCCCATCGACAACTCCAAAGTTGCGATCCAAATATCCCAGTTGAATGAACAAACATTCCTGCAGATCCCTGGCCGCGACGCCGGCGGGATCAAACGCCTGAACCTGCTTGAGAATCGACTCGGTCTGCTCGACGGAGATTCCCGCTTCCGAGGCGATTTCATCAAGGGACGCCCGAAAATATCCTTCCTCATCAAGATTTCCAATGATCATCCGAGCGACGATTTTCTCAGACTCGGGCAGACCCGAGAGAGCGAGTTGCCAGAGTAGATGGTCCTCCAATGATTGGGCTTTGACGACCGTCTGATCGTAGGACGGAAATTCATCCTGAGAGGATGCGGAGGGATATTCCGTATCGCCGACCCGCCGGTCGCTATCAAAGTAGTCTTCCCAGCCATTGACCGACAGTTCATCTGGGTTATCGGCTCCTTCGGGCTTCGATTCTTCCTGACCTTCAGTGTCTTTCTTTTCCTGATTCCATTCGTCACCCGCCGCTGGATCGGTTTCTTCGGCATCGGCCTGAAGTTCTTCCAAAAGTGGATTTTCCATTAAATGCTGGGTCAACGTCTGCTGGAGTTCCAAACGGGACAGTTGCAGCAGCTTAATGGCCTGCTGCAACTGCGGCGTCATAATGAGCTTCTGACTGAGTCGTAAATCAAGCCGCAGTTTCATGCCAAACCTCGTAGTCTGCAACTCCAGGGCTTTGGAGGCTGCTCAAAACGGTCTATCACACCCTCCCACCCCAGCTGCACCCCCTTCCCGTTGCAAGACCGCAGGGTCCGCGATGCGAGGAACAACGAGCATCGCGTTCGCGGACGCCGGCGAACCGGCCGATTCCTCTCGGCTCCGGGCGTATCGTCGAGCACATGCAGGGTTCGAACGATCGAGATCGACGCTGAAGGACTTTTCAGCAGTCTTGTCATCATAATCTGAAGCGCTCACCAAGGTAAATCGCCCTGGCGGTCGAGCTGTTGACGATATGGTCGGGAGAGCCTGATTCCAAGATGCCGCCTTCGTTGATAATGTAGGCTCTGTCCGTAATGGACAAGGTCTCCTGCACATTGTGGTCGGTGATCAGGATACCGATCTGCTTGTCTCGCAGCCGCGTCACGATCTGCTGGATATCCCCGACGGCAATCGGATCGATGCCCGCAAATGGTTCATCAAGGAGCAAAAACTGCGGACGAATGACCAGCGCGCGGGTGATTTCCAGACGGCGCCGCTCCCCGCCCGACAAAGTATACGCTTTACTCCTACGAAGATGCGTCAGGTCAAGTTCCTTCAGGAGCGACTCGGCTTGAATGGCGCGTTCCTGAGCTGAAAGGTCCAACGTCTCTAAGATGGCAAGAATATTTTCCTCGACCGACAACCGGCGAAAGACTGAGGATTCCTGAGGCAAGTAGCCGATACCCCTGCGGGCCCGCTTGAACATGGGAAGGTCGGTGATGCGGTCTCCGTTCAGGAGAATCTGGCCGGCGTCGGGTTCGCATAGCCCCACCATCATGTCAAAGATCGTCGTTTTTCCGGCGCCGTTCGGCCCCAGCAGACCGACCACTTCACCGGCTCCCACATCGAGGCTCACGCCTTTCACGACCTCTCGGCCTTTGAAACTTTTTCTCAGCCCCTTGGCCTCCAGACACTGACCTCCCCGTGGGGCAGCGGAGATTTCTCTCTCCGCGTTCGCGTCGTGTGCAGTCTCGGATACACGCATCAACGCGAAGCTCCTCCTTCAGGCTCGATCATGACATGAGACCCGCCTTCCACCACGCTGCGGTCTTCGGCGAGATACATGATAATTTTTTGGCCCGTGACACGCGTCCCTTTTTGCCACGCCACCGGATCCCCCGTTAAGACGATCTTGTCTTCATCGCCATGGTAGATTGCTTTCCGGCATGTTGCCTGTCCGTCTTCCTTGACGATCCGGACACGTCCCGTGGCTTCAATCATGCTCACGGATCGATTCGCCATGATCGGGAGATTCCCGCTCCCAGCGCTCTTCTCCTTCTCATCCGGTAATGAAGCCTTAGCCTTTCCGTTCGATCCGGGGTCCGATGGGCCGGCGGACTCGGTTTGATTCGCCGGCTTGAAAAACACCACCATGAGATCTGAGTGGACGATCAGATTGCCTTTGGTTAAGACCACGGCGCCCTCGAAAACAGCCTTGTTCTCCTGATTTCGGACCGTCATCCGTTGAGAAGTGATGGTGGTAGTCGTCGCTTCGGACGAGGCCGGTTTTGTAATAGGCATCTCAGCAGAAGAAGTCGTCCATGCGATGACGAGAGTCATGATCGCCCATCCGCTATGGCGCAATGTCCACGTGAACATCCTCAAGAACCTTAAACTCCTCCGAATCCAGTTTTCCGACCAAGCCGCGGCCTTTGATTTCCACTCCGTCACCTACAATGGTCACCGGATCGCTGGTGCTCACCTCCCGCCGATCATCGTGCCAGGAGAGGTGATTGGTATAAATGGTATAGCCGTTTTGGAGCTGAACGGCGATGGGACCGTCCCGTCGAACTAAGGTGAAGTTTTTGGTGGCGGTATTAATTGTCCCTTCATCTCCTTTCAGCTTCATTTCCCATCCTTTTGCTCCGTACAGCGTCACCTCAACCTGTTGAAGGTTGGCCTGATGCTCGGCTTCAACGATTCGGGCCTGCTGGGCCTGCACTTGCCATTGTATGGTTCCGCCACGGGACTGGAGAAAGGTGAAGTGATCGATGCCGGCATCAGCTCGATCAAGGCTGCCCGGCGTGACCGCCCTCGGCACGGATTCCCGGCGTGACGCCAGGAGGAACAGAAGCGCTCCCGCCAACACCACGCTGAGAACAAGCAAGCCGGCCCGAACCCAAGAACGCCACATCACCCCTCTCAAATCAATTATTTATCGGGAGTGCAATCCGGGCATGATCCTAGCATAGGCCATCGTTCAAGTAAACCAACGGCTCCTTAGAGCCGTTGGCTACGTTCGTGTTCTGTGGCGATCGTTATGAAAGAGAGGTCTTACTGGGCAGGATTGCTATGAGACTGCACTGTTGAATCCCCGGCTTCTGAAGATTTTTTGGTTCCCTTTCCTGAGTCGGATCGAGCAGGAGCGGCTTGAGGCTTGTCTTTACCTCGCACGACCAACTCGATGGCCACCAAACTGGCGGCATCTCCGACTCGCCGGCGCGTTTTAATCAGACGAGTGTAACCTCCATTCCGTTCACGAAACCGTCCCGCGACCTCGCTGAACAACTTTGAGACCACATCTTTGCTTTGAAGAAACCCCAATGCTCGCCGCCTGGCGTGAAGTCCGCCTTCTTTTCCGAGTGTGATCATTCGCTCCGCCAGCCCTCGGATTTCTTTTGCCTTCGCTTCCGTTGTTTCTATTCTCTCATGCTCCAAGAGCGACGTCACAAGGTTTCGAAACAAAGCCCGCCGATGATGGGTATTCCGTCCTAATTGCCGACCTTTTTTTCGATGACGCACGGCTTGACCTCTTTACGGTTCGCTCTGTGTCTGACCTTGTCCCGCCGGAACAGAATCGAGCTTGACGCCAAGACTCAACCCCATTTCAGAGAGAATTTCTTTGATTTCATTCAGCGATTTCTTGCCGAAGTTCTTGGTCTTCAACATTTCCATTTCTGTTTTTTGAACCAGATCCGCGATGGTCTTGATATTGGCATTCTTCAGACAATTGGCCGCGCGTACGGACAGTTCCAGCTCGTTGACGCTCCGGAAGAGGTTCTTGTTCACCATGCCTCGCTCGTCTTCTTGGCGCTGGTCCGGCTTTGATTCGGCCACGTCTTCAGGATGAATGAAGATATCGAGGTGTTCACGAAAAATGCTCGCCGCCTCGGAGAGCGCGTCCCGCGGAGTCAGGCTTCCGTCCGTCCAGATCTCAAGCGTCAACTTATCATAATCCGTCATACGCCCGACCCGGGCGTTTTCCACTTGAAAATTGACACGTTTGACGGGGGAATAAATCGAGTCGACTGCGAGGACCCCGATGGGAAGCCCTTCTTCTTTATTTCGTTCAGCCGGCACATACCCGCGTCCGGGTTTGACGACCATTTCCACGTCCAATGCCGCTTCTTTGTCGAGCGTGGCGATGTGCAGATCGGGATTCAACACGGTGACATCGGCATCATGAATGACATCGGACCCCTTGGCTTCTCCCGGCCCTTTCTTACGTAGACGGATGGTCTTCGCTTTATCCGTATGCAGTTTGAGTCGTAAGCCTTTGACATTCAGGATGATGCCGGTGACATCTTCCGTCACGCCGGGAATCGTGGAAAATTCGTGCAAGACGCCCTCGATACGCACGGTGGTGACG
>JBOHOS010000717.1:0-4325 GCA_050731295.1 Nitrospiraceae bacterium
AGCCATGTCCGATCAGACGAGAGACTACGTCGATACCTTTTGGGAACTGCTCGATGAATTGTTGAACGCCGTCTTGTTCGTGCTGATCGGCTTGGAAGTGCTGGTATTGAGTTTCAAGCCCCACTACCTTCAGGCCGGTCTGATCGCGATTCCAACCGTGCTCCTCGCGAGGTTCCTCAGTGTCGGCGTGCCGGTGCGGCTGTTCAGTCTCGTGCGCGACTTCAGCCGGCGAGCCACGCTCATTCTCACGTGGGGAGGCTTGCGCGGCGGTATCTCAGTGGCCTTGGCGCTGTCGTTGCCTGCCGGGGAGGCGCGGGATGCGATTGTCACCATCACCTACATCGTCGTGGTGTTTTCGATCCTGGTACAGGGCTTGACCCTCGGCAAAGTCATCCGGGCCGGCGCCCTTCCCACGGAAGCTCATGAAGAGACGACACCCCTCGTGCCCGGCACCTGACGGCTCGCCATTTCTCTCTGTTGCATGTTTAAAACGGATCGAGTAGTGTCCGGAGATGCTGAGCCGGTATCTTGCGCGATCTGAACGGTATGACCAGGACCAGAGAATTTGGCGAGACAACCAGGCTCGCAAGAACCGAGACTGCCTGCAAGCCGGCGGTTTGCTCTCCCTCTATTCCCTCCTCGTGATCTTCGTCGCCGCGACCGTCTGGGTCCGCGTCCACTACGATATTCCTGCTGCCCCGCCCCTTATTCAGGACGTTCCGCTGGCTGAAGAGGAAACGTGCGTGCCGGATTCCGAAGATCCTACTCAGGCTCTTGAAGAGGGACGGCGCGAGAATTGTGATCGCGAGGGCGTCTAAGACGAGCCGGTATTCGCTACCCCACCATCCGCATGAGTAAGAGGAAGACGGCCAAGGCGATTATGCCGGTGAACAGAAAACGTCTGCGCGCGGAGAGATCTTGATCTCCAAGAAAGAGTCGCCGCAGCAGCCAGCCGGCGAAGGCCAGACCGAGAAGGATCACGACCACGCCGGTCGAATAGGCGATGGTCAAAATGACCGCAGTGCCTTCGAAGGCGGTCGGATGATGGACGAAATCAAAGAGCAGAAACGCGAGGACGATCCCGACCAGTCCCAGGTAGAAATGTCGATGGCTCAAGCGGTGTTCAAAGATAGTTCACAGCTATAGTAGCCTACTCCGATCATCATCGCTACTCCCTCCCCCCGGTTGCCCCACAAGCATCAATGATGCCGCAGGGTTGCAAGCGAGGTTGGGAATCCCACCTGCGGAGAATCGAAAGCCGCCAGGGAGTGGCGTACGAAACTCCCCGTGCAGTATAGTAAAGATACCTGGGGAATCCTGAGCCAAGGAATTCGGCGAGGGACCACATGCAACGCTCCTGGATGCGTCGGTATGATCAAGGTGTTCCGCCCGCGTGCAGCTACCCCGACGGAACTGTGTCGGACCTGCTGCGCGATTCCGCGGCCAAATTCCCCACTTCAATCGCCCTTCTCTTCTACGGCAGACGCATCGGCTTCTCGGAGCTGGATGATCTGAGCACTCGCTTCGCTTTTTCGCTCCGCTCGCTCGGCGTCCGCGAGGGTGACCGAGTGGCGCTCATGTTGCCGAACATTCCCCAGGCGATCATCGGCTATTACGGCGCGCTGAAGGCCGGCGCTATCGTCGTCCCGACGAATCCGCTGTATGTCTCTCGGGAACTTGAGATCCAGCTCCAGGATTCGGCCAGCGAAACGCTGGTGGCGTTGGATCTTTTTTATCCGCGGATCGAGGCTATCCGGGACCTGGCTCCGCTGAAACGAATCATCCTCACCAGCGTTCGCGATTTTCTGCCGCCGTTTCGGCGTCTGCTCTATCCCATCAAGGCTAAGCTGAACGGGCGCTGGATCGTCATCGAGAAACATCCGCCGCTCTATGATTTCCTCCAACTGCTGGACCCGGTGCCGAGCGAGTCAATGGCCAACGCGCCGCTTCCTTCGTCGCATCCGAACAATGTCGCCATGCTCCAGTACACCGGCGGCACGACGGGTACGCCAAAGGGCGTGATGCTCACCCACCGGAACATCGTGGTCAACGCGTGGCAATGCCGCATCTGGGTGCCGGACTTCGCCGAAGGCCGGGAAGTCTTTCTCGGAGTCATTCCGTTTTTCCATGTCTATGGACTCAGCACCTGCCAGAACCTGGCCATGATGACGGGCTCGACCGTGATCTTGTTACCCCGATTTGAGGTCAAGGAGGTGCTGCAGGCGATTCACCGGTATCGGGTCACGGTGTTTTCTGGAATCCCGATGATGTTCATGCGGATCACGGAATGTCCCACCGTGGACCGTTATGATCTCCGGTCACTCCGCGCTTGCCTCAGTGGAGCCAGTCCCCTGCACGCGGAGGTGCAAGATCGCTTCGAGCGTCTGACCGGCGTGAAGATTTCCGAAGGGTACGGGCTGACCGAAGCCGGGCCGGTCACGCACTGCAATCCGATTTATGGTGATCGCCCGCGTGGCGCTATCGGTGTGCCCTTTCCCGATACCGACGCTCGCATCGTCGATCTGGAGACCGGCGAGATCCCGGTAGCGCTCGGCGAGGTAGGGGAATTGGTCGTGCGGGGACCCCAGGTCATGCCGGGGTACTGGAACAATGAGGCGGAAACCGGAGCCGTTCTGCGCGACGGCTGGCTCCATACGGGCGATGTGGTTCGGCAGGATGAGACCGGCTTCTTCTTTCTCGTGGACCGCAAGAAAGACATGATCAAGTGTCGCGGCGAGAACGTGTATCCGCGCGAAGTAGAGGAGATCCTGTTCCGCCATCCGTCGGTGAGAGAGGCGGTCGTTGTCGGCATCCCGCATCGCCAGTATGGGGAAACGGTCAAGGCCTTCGTCGTGCTTCTGAATGGCCAGCCGGTCACTGAGCAGGAGTTAATCGCGCATTGCCGCCGGTCGTTGGCGGCGTTCAAGGTTCCCTCGAGCATTGTCTTCCGGCAAGAGCTGCCCCGCACCCTGATCGGCAAGGTGCTGCGACGGGCGCTGCGGGATGAAGAGGCGAGCCGGACCGCCGCCGATGGCCTGGAGCGAAAGGTCGGGTGAGCCAAGAGCAGGGAGGACGAAAATGAAAGAAGTCGTCATCGTTGCGGGCGTGCGGACACCGATCGGGAACTTCGGAGGCGCCCTGAAGGATGTTCCCGCCCAGAAGCTGGGTGAACTGGTCGTGCGCGAGCTGCTGGCCCGCACCGCGCTCGATGCGGCGTTGATCGATGAAGTGATTATCGGATGTGTCGGGCAGTCTACCGATGCGGCGAATATGGCGCGAGTGATCGGGCTCATGGCCGGCCTTCCGATCCGGACACCGGCGTACTCGGTGCAGCGCAACTGCTCGTCGGGTCTTCAGCCGTTTGTGAATGCCTTTCAGAACATCCAGAGCGAGGACGCGGACATCCAGATCGTGGGCGGCGTGGAAAGCATGAGCCGCGCTCCGTTTGTATCGCGGGATATGCGGTGGGGCAAGCGGCTCCGCCATGCGGAGTTTTCCGACAGCATCTGGGAAGGCTTGACCGATGCGTTCTGCGGACAGCTCATGGGCAGAACCGCCGAGAATCTCGCCGAGGAATTCGGCATCGGGCGCGAGGAGCAGGACCGTTTCGCGGTGGAGAGCCACCGTCGGGCATTCCGGGCGCTGCGCGAAGGCCGGTTCAAGGACGAGACGATGCCGCTCACTATTCCTAAATCGATGGCGGGGCGCGAGGTCGCGCCGGCAGTCTTGAGCCAGGACGAGGGGCCGAACGTCGGATTGACCGAGCAGCAACTCGCGCTCTATCCCCCCATGTTCAAGGAGGGCGGCACGGTGACGGCGGGCAACAGTTGCCCGCTCAATGACGGCGCGGCTGCGGCGCTGGTGATGTCGGCGGACAAGGCGCGGGCCTTGGGCCTGCGCCCGCTGGGGCGTATCCGGGGATACGCCTTTGTGGGGGTGGAACCGACGCGTATGGGGATCGGGCCGGCCGAAGCCCTTCCGCTTGCGCTCAAGCGGGCAGGGGTCACTCTGTCTAATCTGGATCTGATCGAACTCAACGAGGCATTTGCGGCGCAGTGTCTCGCCGTGGAACGGGTGCTGGGACTGGATCGTCATCGGACGAACGTGAACGGCGGCGCCATCGCTCTTGGCCATCCGGTCGGCATGACCGGCGCGCGCCTGGCCCTGACGCTGCTGCATGAGATGCGGCGGCGGGACGCGACGCTTGGAGCCGTGACCATGTGTGTGGGCGGCGGTCAAGGCGCTGCGATGGTGTTCGAGCGCATGTAAGGGAAGGACCATGTACATCTATCAGGTCGGGGTGATTGGAGCGGGAACCATGGGGG
>JBOHOS010000718.1:0-2914 GCA_050731295.1 Nitrospiraceae bacterium
GTAATACCCCGCAGCTTGCTGCGGGGTTCTTTATTTAGAAAGCTCGTGCGGAGGAACCGGCGTAAATGCATTTTTCGAGGGTGGCTAAGGCGTGTAACCGATGTATCAGCTGAAAATGGCGCTACAATAGACTCATTCAGTTCAGAGGCATGACCTTGGCAAAAGAAGGGCGGAGATGGCTGAAGACTAGTTCGACGATTAAGAATCCGAGAGTGCGTGTCCGTTAGTCAATTACGCCCTCAGTCGCGATCATCACTTCATCGTAATCGGCGCCTGGGTCTGTGCCGTCGGAGGCTTTGCCTTTGAAGGGGCTGGACGGCACGAGTTTGAAATTGCCGGTCTCGTAATCAGTAAACCCGACTTTGTCCACTTTCGAGGGGAAGGAATTCGTTGACGGATAAGACCCGTTGGACCCGCCGATCAGGATGTTATGGGTCCAGATGTAACCGGGGAAGCAGCCGTACAAGGACGTTCCGCCAGACGAATACCCACTAGCGAGAACCCCTCGCCCTTCAAAAATAATATTATCTCGAAACACCAAATTGGAATGCGGGCAGTGATCCCCCATGAGAATCGCGCGTTCCGATCCTGTATTGTTGAACGTATTGTGCTCCCAATAGTCGCTATCGGAGCCGGCGTCGATCATGATGTTCCGTGCCCTGCTGGGACCGCCCCATTTGACCCAATCAATGTCATCGAAGATATTATTCCGATTCAGCTTGCGCTTGGACTGTTTGGTTTGACCGGGCCAACCCCAGCCACGCACGTGAAAGGTCATGGCCGTGTGCCGCACAAGATTGCGCTGGAACGTGATATCTTCGACCGTGGCCCAGGTCATGTTGCCTTCATCGTTCTGCGGCGTCCAGAGCACGGCTTGTCCCGCTTGCGCATGAACCCAGCTATTCTCCAGGACGTTCGAATCGATAAGGACGCGCTTGGCGTTCTTGATCTCTAACAGGTTCTTGGCGGTCCAGGGAACGCCGGCAAAGCTCGGATTGCCCTGCCTCCAGGCGAGATTTTTTGTAATATAATTGCGGGCGATCACGATGTCGCTCGGATTGATGTTCTCGATCCACGTCGAGGCGCCGCCGAAGAATACGTTGATGCCCGCGGCTTCGATATGGTTGTTGTAGATGGTAAAGGGCCCCGGCCCGGCCCATCCATTAATGCCCTTGGATTCGACGCCATCGGCGTGGATGTCGTTCAGGTAAGAGTTGATGATGGCTTGATAGGCGCCGTTGAGCGCGACCGCCCGTTTGACGTTGCCGCCGGGCTGCCCGTGGATGTAGCACCGGTCGATCACCAGATGATGAGGAAAATCATCCTGCCTGGAGGGATAGGCGGTGACATTCGAATCAGGCTGTTCGCCGAAATCAATCAGCGTATCGTGTATGCTATTCCGGTCTTTGACCGTCGAAAGGATTTCCAGGCCGATCAGCTGATAGTAGCCTGCCCCGAATTCGGCCGTGAAAATCTGCCCGCCCGCTGCCTGGATCTTCGGCATGTGCGCGGCATCAGTCGGACTCGCGCGCTTGCCCGCAGGCGGCAAGCTGTCGATGTCGGCCGACATAATAAAGATCGACTGGTCGGCCGCGCAGTGTTTGTTCCTTAATACAAAGTTGCCGGTAAAAGTGGCACCCGCGTCGAGCTTCAGTGTGCTCCCGCAGAGCGCGGCATCGATCTTCGCCTGCAAATGATCGCCGGCATGCACGGCAATATGAGAGCCGGAGGGAGGCGCATAGGTCGTATCCATGATGTCCTTGGGATACGCGGCAATCCCCGGCGGCGGCAGCGGACGGATGGCGGAGGACAGACCTTTCAGATCCGGGATCTCGCCGTTTGAAATTCTCGTCGGCTTATCGCTTGTGCCCGGCTCGCCGACGCCCGAGGTCTGGCATCCTCCCAGGGTAAGCGCAGTTAGCAGTGTCGCAATCAGCAATAATGACGATGGCACATACATGTTGTTCGCCCCCCGTAAACCACGAAGCTGGCGCCTTACCGTCACGAATGAAAGCGAAACGAGCATCGCATACCGAAAAGCTATTCCCAAATTATCCATCTAGCGCGCAGCCTGCCAGAAGACATCGAGGTAGTCAATAATAGGCATCGGCCGAGGGAGATTATGGCGAGCAGGGAAAGCAGGGTAAGAACGTGGTCTCGAAGGTTTGGAATTTGCCTCGGCTTGAGCCTGATGAGTTGCCATCCTGGGCCGCACTCACCGGGGACTTTACCTGCCCAAAGCGGGATACCATCCAATGATACTAAGGTCCAGGCCGACTTCTACGTAGCGCCCGCCGCTTCAGGCGGGTCGGATGATAATCCCGGAACGATCGCCTGGCCTTTCTTGACCTTGGAAAAGGCGAAGCATGCTGTCCGATCCATCAATGCCAATATGACGGGTGATATTGTGGTCAATGTACGGGCCGGTCTCTATGAACTCGAGGCGCCATTCATCCTCGAATCTCTTGATTCCGGCAACAATGGATATAACGTGGTTTACCAGGCCTATGGCGGGGAACCCGCGATCATCAGCGGGGGGCAGGTCATCGGTGGTTGGAGCGCTCTAGAAAAAGGCCTTTACAGGACCGATGCAAAGGGCCTCCGTTTTCGCCAGCTCTACGCCAACGGGCGACCAGCGATTCGAGCGAGAACACCCAATGCAGGGCACTTTTACAAGCTGCGCTCCTGGGATGAATCTGAACGAACGATCATTCTGAACAGTTCGGACATTATGCCGGTATCCGGCCTCAATGACGTTGAAATCATCATTCATAAAGAATGGACGCAGAATAATCTCAGGATCGGTTCACTGGAGGTGCGTGGGCCGGAGACCCATGTCGTGCCGCTGGAACCTGACCGGACGAAAGCCTTCAGCAGCGCCGACTTTCTCAGAATAAAGGATCAAAGTTTTTAC
>JBOHOS010000719.1:0-2314 GCA_050731295.1 Nitrospiraceae bacterium
TCCAGGATCTAGCGAGGGCGGATACCGGCCAGTTGAACCGCTGGGAGCTGGAAATCACCGGGCAGACCGGCGCCCTCGTCGCCCTGGAGGATACGCCGGGCGTGAACGTGCCCGATAACGATCCCGCCGGCATCGAGCGCACACTGAATTCCACCGTGTCCGGCAAAGTCCGAGAGGTCGACGTCTCGGTCGATATCACCCACACCTTTATCGGCGATCTGGTGGTGACTCTGGTTGCCCCTTCCGGGAAGAGCGTGACCCTGCACAACCGATCAGGTGGATCGGCGGATAATCTCATCAAGACCTACACGCCGGCGACCAGCTCGCAGCTTGGAACGCTGCGAGGCGAGACCGCGCAGGGCGCGTGGAAGCTGAAGGTGTCGGATCACGAAGCGGCGGATGTAGGGAAACTCAATCGCTGGGCGATGAAGATCGTCAAAGAGCCGTAGCTCGGAAAGAAAGAAGGGCAATGCACCCTTCGGCTAAGAGTGAGGCGACGTCAATGACGCACTATTCCGACTGGTTCGGGCAGCAACAAGGGTCATGAAGGAGGTAATTCTTTGCCTCTTGGTGAGTCTCATGATTGGTTGTGAAGGATGCGTGTGGCGGACCGGAACTAGCGAGCACTATTTCGGTCCGGTTTTCTTCCGCCATATGGAGCCACCCAAGGGAGAAGCTTTTATCAGTGAGCAAAGGCACTTCCCTCTTGTAATTGAAGGGGGACAACAGTGGGGGTTTTCAATCGGTCTCAAGCGAAGGGTGGCCGTCTCTCCGATTCCTTTTTTGGCTGGAGGCGCCAAATACCTTGGAAGCAGTTCAATGAGGCCGAATTTGGCTTCTCCCTCGAAGTCACCGCCGGGTGCTGGCCAGTGATGACGTTGGGCGCAAGCGTCTTGGGCGTGAACGTAGAGACCTTTTCACGCCGGATTCAGGTTCAAATGATATGGCGAGCGATGTGCCGAGACCTTGGGATCGGAAGTATCTCTCGTGTCTTCATCAGTTTTTCAGGCTCTTCTCCTTGGTGAGTGGGTAAACGAAGCACGAGAAACGGCATCTTCGGGGGGAGAGGGGCGTGAATTCTGCGTGTTCGGGGGTCTGGAAATCTGGCATGATTGCCGATGCGAACACACCGACGCCTGTGGGACCCCTACCGCTTTCCCGGTTTCCGGCCAAGTCCAACGATACGGGGCATCGTCGGTGACCCGAAGGCCCGCGTCATCGACCTGTGCCGGCGGGGAAAAAACCGGCTTGCGGCGCCTGCGGCCACATCCAGCGAGGCGGGTACGACCGCACCATACGCCGAGTACGCGACCTCCCCTGCGGGGACACGCGGATCTCCCGGGAGCGGGAGATCCGTCGCGTCAACTGCGAGCCCTGCGGCAAGGTGAAGCCGGAGCAGCTGGACTGGCTGGCGGACCACCCGGTCGACACCAAGCGCTTCGCCTTCTTCGTGGGACGACGCTGCCGGACCATGACGATCAAGGATGTGGCCGAAGAGACGCGGCTGGACTGGAAGACGATCAAGGACCTCGACGCGCAGTCCAGGCGTGAGCCACGGCGCCGGGCGGGCAAGCCCGCGCCGAAAGTGGTGGGAATTGACGAGATCTCAATCCGCAAAGGGCACACGTACCGGATCGTGGTCAGCGACCTCGAGCGGCGGCGGCCGATCTGGTTCGGGGGACAGGACCGCTCGGAAGACAGCATGGATGCGTTCTACGAGTGGCTGGGGCCGACGAAGAGCAAGAAGATACGGCTGGCGGTCATGGACAGGTGGAAGGCGTGCCGCCACGCGACCTTGAAGCCGGAGCCCGCGCCGCAGGCGGCCGTCCTGTTCGACCAGTTCCACGTCATACGGCATCTCGGCGAGGCGTTGGACACCGTGCGCAAGACCGAGGACCACCGCCTGACGGGCAAGGACCGGCGCTTCATCAAGGGCCAGCAGTACACGCGGCTCTCGCCCCGGGAGAACCTGACGACGGATGGCCGTCGGAGCCTGACGCGGCGGCTCAAGGCCAACAAGCGCCTGCACACGGCCTACCTTCTCAAGGAGGAGTTCGGGCAGCTCTGGGACGACGAGCGGGAAGGCTGGGCTCGGCGCTTCTTCGAGAACTGGCGCGCCTCGCTGAAGTGGCAGCGTCTCGCGCCCTACGAGAAGTTCGCCCAGATGATCGACCGGCACGGGGACGGCATTGCGGCCTACTGCCAGCCGGAAAACAAGGTTGCCTTGGGATTCGTCGAGGGCGTGAACAACAAGATCCGAGTCATCCAGCGGCGCAGCCCTTTCAGCCGCCCCGCCAGCTCGCGCGTGAAGAGG
>JBOHOS010000720.1:0-6297 GCA_050731295.1 Nitrospiraceae bacterium
CCTTTGCACTATGCAGATCGACTGGGCGTCGATCACGTGCTTCGTGAACTCGAAGAGTTCACCGCGACTCTGGGTGTCCGGTTTTGGCCGGCGCCCATGCTGCGCCACATGGTGGACGCAGGGTTCATCGGGCGCGCGGCCGGACGGGGCTTCTTTGTTTACTGAAGCGCATAGCGAATAGCCAATAGCGACGAGCGCGAACAGTTCGCCGTTGGCGACCTGCTGTGTGCTGCTTGCCGGAGGTGAGTATGACGACCATAACCAATGCGGGGCTGGCTCGTGCGGTGGAACATGGTGTCGGAACGCTGATCCTCAACCATCCACCGGCCAACACGCTGACGCCGGACTTGCTGGCTGAGATGGAATCGGCTTTCGAAACGATGGCGCGCGATAATACGGTGAAAGCCATCGTGTTCACAGGCGCCGGACGGTTTTTTATTGCCGGAGCGGACATTCGAGTGATCGCCGGTATCCCGTCTTCGCGTGAAGGCGCCGAGTTGGCTCTGCGCGGCCAAGCGCTGTTCAACAAGATCGAGGGACTGGACAAGCCGGTCATCGCAGCCATCAATGGGATGTGCCTCGGAGGGGGCTTGGAGCTGGCGATGTGTTGCCATATCCGGCTCGCGGCCGACGGCGCGCGCTTCGGCCAACCCGAAATCAATCTCGGCATCATGCCGGGATTCGGCGGCACCCAGCGTCTCAGCCGCATCATCGGTCGGTCGCGAGCGACCGAGATGCTCCTCACCGGTGATTCCATTTCGGCACAGGAGGCGAAAGCGTTGGGGCTGATCTCGCAGGTAGTGCCGCCGGACGATCTGCTGCGCCAGGCGCAAGGGCTGGCTCGAAAGATCGCCTCAAAAGGCCAGGCGGCCGTCCGGTCCATTCAGCGCGCCGTTCATCAAGGGGCGGAGCTGGATTTGCGCGAAGCCTTGGAGCTGGAAGCCCGCCTGTTCGGCGGCCTGTGCGACACGCAGGATAAGAAGGAAGGGGTGGCGGCGTTTCTGGAAAAACGTCAGCCGCGTTTTCAAGATCGCTAGGTGCGGGGCAGGTAGGAGGCGCGCGGAGAATCTCCGGGAGGCGACCTATTATGAGGCAGCGGGGTAAATTGGCGCTGGCGCTTTCCGGTGGAGGATTTATCGGATATCTCTTTGAGATCGGCGCGCTGACGGCGCTGGATGATCTCTTCGAAGACGGATTTACGATCAATGATTTTGACCTGTTCTTGGGAGTCAGCGCCGGCGCTGCGGGCGCCGCGCTCATGGCCAACGGTGTGAAGCCGGAGAAGATTCTCGACGCCAATCTATGCGGCGAGCGCCCGTATTATTTCGAGCGTCGCGACATTTTCGCTCCCGCCATGGGTGAAGGACTCAAGACGTTTCTCCGAGCGGTCCAGCAGCTTGTCCCCCTGCTCAAGCTCTATGCCCGCAACAGAAAGGAAATGAGCCTCATCGATCTGCTGGAGAAGGCGCAGGAGTCGCTGCCTTGCGGGGTCTATACGCTGGAGCCATTCGCCCGGTACCTCGAGGCCACCTTCGCGGCAAAAGGGCTGAGCAACGATTTCGAACAACTGCGCAAGGAACTCTATATACCGGCCATTGATCTGGAAAGCGGACGGAACGTGATCTTCGGCGAAGAAGGGTGGCGACAGACTCCCATTTCCCGGGCTATCACGGCCTCCTCGGCGGCCCCCATCTACTTCTGTCCGGTCCGAATCGAGGGGCGTGACTATATCGATGCCGGCATCGGGCGGATCGCTTGTTTTGAGACGGCGATCCAGAAAGGAGCCGACTTCATGGTGATCGTTCATCCTCATCTACCGATGGGGATGGCATACGATGTGATTCCTCCCGTCGGCGGTTCCTCGTCCCGGATCCGGCATAGGGGGTTTCTCTCTATCGGCGATCAGGCTTCGCGCATTAACCTCGAAGCACGGTTTTCGTTGGCGGCCGAGCTGTACCAGCGTCAGCATCCCGATACTTTTTTCGTCATCTCACCGAAGCCCAGCGAGACCATGCTGCTTGAACGGAGCTTTCTCAGCTTCCGGGATCGCGTCTATCTTCTTCGCTGCGGGTATCTTTCGGTGGCTGAGGCGATCATGGAACAGTTCGAGCGGCTTCAGGGACGGTTCGCCGCTCACGGTATTGCGATCTCGCTCAGCCGCATCGAGGAGCGGATGAGGATCCGAATGGCGCACCTTTCGGGGGCAGCCGAAGCGCCAATCCCTGCCTTGGCGACCGCTCAAGGCCGCGTAGGGCTGATCCTCAGTCTTCTGAAAGGTCAGCTCTGATCCTGCTTGTTCGAGTCCCGCATCCGGTAGCTGGGATGGTGTCTTGTGGATCGGTTTCCGGCCGTTCACAGGAGAAGACCAGAATGGCCCCACAGGAGAAGCTGTTTAAAGGATCCTTAGAGGTCGCTGAAGCCTCTCGGGATACGACAACCTACTCCGGGTTTATCTCCGGGCTGTTCGAGGGTGTCGTTCGCAGGCATCTGTTTACCTCCTATTCGCTTTCGCCCATGAGCGAGGCGGCGAAAACGTTTTTAGAACGACTCCGTCTGCTGCTCGCGAACGTGAATCCGGAACGCGTCGATCAAGAAGGCGAGATTCGGGAAGAGATTGTGACGGCCTGTGCGCAAATCGGCGCATTCGGCCTCAAAATCCCGACAACGTATGGCGGCCTGGGACTTTCCCAGTCCGAATACCACACTGTTGCGACTCTGCTTGGGGGGCACGATGCCTCGCTCACCGTTCTCATCTCGGCGCATAACTCGATTGGTGTGGCGGAACCGGTCAAGCTTGTCGGCAATGACGATCAGAAGCAACGATTCTTGCCCCGTCTGGCCAAAGGCGAGATTTCAGGATTTGCGCTGACGGAGAAGGATGCCGGCTGCGATATCTGGGATCTCAAGAGCTACGCGATCCCCGTCAAAGAAGATGGCCGGATCATTGGCTATCGGCTCACCGGGGATAAATTGTTCACGACAAACGCCCCCCGCGGGGACAATCAATTTCTGGCTTCATTACTTGTCGTGATGACCCAGATCGTGAATGCGCCACACGAAGTCAACCGTCCCAAGGAGGGACGGCAGTTTGGGGCGTTTGTGGTGGAAACCCATTCTCAGGGGTGCAGTTGCAGGCGTTTGCGGTTTATGGGCGTGCGTGGCATCTACAACGGCGAGGTGCGTTTGCGCG
Organism: Nitrospiraceae bacterium; assembly: GCA_050731295.1. Lineage (GTDB taxonomy): Bacteria > Nitrospirota > Nitrospiria > Nitrospirales > Nitrospiraceae > JBOHOS01. Next base: position 3,191 of record JBOHOS010000720.1, read on the forward strand.
ATGTCTTTGTGCCGGTGGAGAATCGGCTTGGAGAAGAGGGAACAGGATTGCGCCGGGCGTTAGAAACGCTGACCGTCGGCCGGCTTTCTCTTCCGGCCGCATGCCTGGGGAACTTGAAACAGTGCCTGTGGTTCGCCCGGCTGCGCGCGCAGCAACGCGTCCAGTACGATCGCCCGATCGGGGAGCATACGGACATTGGCTCAAAGATTGTGCTCATGGCGTCACGCGTGCTCGCGCTCGAGGCGCTGGTGAAGATCACGGGGCTCTGGGCCGATGCCAAGGAGGATGTTCGTCTGGAATCAGCGGCGGCAAAGATTGTCGCCACGGAATGGCTGCTGGAATCCCTGCTGGATCTGTTCCGCATTTACGGCGGGCGCGCGTTTGAAACGCCGGAATCGCTTCGTCTCTGCGGCGACATGCCGGTGCCGATCGAACGGATGATCCGTGACGCGTTGATCAATGTCATTTGGGAGGGGACGAATGGCATTTTGACGCTCTGGATCGGGAGGGAAGGACTGGAGGAGTATTTTAAGCAGGGGAACGCCTTCCTCGAATGGCAGATCAGGGGCATGCTGCGAGCCACTCCCTTTCTTGTCAAAATCATGTCCCAGTCCTTCAACCCGCTGTCGGGCCACAAAACAAATGGCGTCGCGAAAGAACCCTATGAAGCATGGGAACGTTTTGTGGCTGAGAAAAGTCGACATCTAGCCAGAACAACTCTTATGGCCGCGGCGCGTCATCGACGAAGGCTCGTACCCAAGCAATTGCTTATGAAGCGCCTTGTCAAAGCCAGTCTGAATCTCTTGTCCATAGAAACCATCATCTGGTACGGCTCTCAGAGAGAGATCAAAGACAAGGAGCTTGCGCAGTCCCTTGTCACGTATTTCTGTTCACGAGTCAAAGAAGAGTTCAATCCGACTCCGTTGCTCTCCATGCGGACATCTTTTTGGGATGATGACACGACGGTCTACCGTCTTGCGAAAGAGATACTTTCAGGAAAAGGGGAGTGGCTCGAAGAGGGCATCATCAACATGCCGCTGACCTGATTCGCCTTTCCGATCTGTTCAGGCGCACGATGGCCGGCGATGCAAGGGCATGACCGGTCGGTGAAGGTCGTTCAGAGTTTGTTACTCGATCGTGGTGACCTGAGCGGCTTCTTCAGGTTCAAGGTCCAGCCCCGCTCCCGACCATGGCTGAAGTGTGGGGCCTGCATATTGATAGCCGCCTCTCACGGGATCGGTGGCCATGAGGAGCGGGGTATCCAGGTCGAGTATCTCGTAGCCGCCGGTTCCGAGCGCCAGCGAGAACGAACAGCCCATCGCAGTTCGGGTCTCAACCATCCCGCCGATCATCAGGCGCAATCCCGTTGCTCGCGCGAGCGCCGCGATGTCCATAGCTTCAAAGAGACCGGCCTTCATGATTTTGATGTTGATGAAATCGGCAGCCTCGGCGCGGAGGATGTCGCGCGTATCCTCTAGCGAACGGCAGGATTCGTCGGCCGCGACCGGAATGCTCGTATCGCGACGCAGGGCGGCCATACTCTCCAAGTCTTCCCTGGCTACAGGCTGTTCCAGCAGCACGATGTTCGCGCCCGACTGCCTAACCTCCTTCACAAGGTGGAGACATTCTTCCCTGGTGAAACCCTGGTTGCCGTCGGCGATGAAGGCGACGTGAGGAAAGGTCCGATGCAGCGCATCCAGGCGGCGGATGTCCTGTTCGACATCCGCGCCCACTTTTGTTTTGAACAGTCGGAAGCCTCGGCTGTACCAGCCTTGCGCGAGCGCGAGGGTCTGATTCACGTCGGTGATGGGAATCGTAATGTCGGTTTGCCGGTCCCGTACATCGGCGCCGCCCCACAATCCCCACAACGGGATCTGTAACTCTCGACACAGAGCATCAAGAAGCGCCGTTTCTATCCCGCAGCGCGCCGCCGGATGCGGCGCGGCCATCTCCATGAACAAGCGAGAGAGTTTTTTGTAATGCGTGGCGGGATGACCGAGCGCCGCCTTGGCAAGCCGTGAAGCAACCAACAGGCTTGCGTCCCGATCTTCGCCACCTACCTCCGGAAACGGCGCGATCTCGCCATAGCCGTGGGCGCCGCTTTTCAGCGTGACACGGACGAAGGCATTGTGGGCCACCACCCGGCTGCCTGTCGCTACGACAAAGGGGTCCGTGAGCGGAATATCGACGGGCCAGAGATCGACTTTCGAAATCGTATAGTGGTTCATGGTTCGGTTGAAGACGAGGTTTTTTTCAGGATGTAGGTCAACTCCCCTTGCAGACCGAGTCGATCGGCCCAACTCCAAAGATAGTCAAGCTGTAAGGACTCTCTTTGTTGGGTGACGATGTTGACAGCATCGAGAAAATCCTGATCGCGGCCGGCTTTCATCTTGAGAAGAATGAGATCCTCGGGGCTTGCAACCCAAACCGACATCTCTTCAAGCTCGACGAGCCGACGTTGAGCCAGGGTCTCACGCTCGTGCAAATCCCGGGGCTGGAGGAGATCGACCGGCCAAAAGCCATGGCGGAATCGAGTGAGAACTCCATTGAGCATGGGATTCGCTTCGGCCCATCGGCTATCCACCACAAAACCGTGCGGCGCCAGAACGGAAATTAAATGATGGCGTGTTTCGTCATCAAGGAGCATGAGGACATCGACATCTTGCGTCGCTCGGACTGTGCCCCATGTTCCCAGCGCTAGCCCGCCGATGAGGCAATACAGCGGTTCCGGTGAAGGCAATGCGCGAAGAAACGCGATTAGGATTTTGTGGAGGTTAGTCTCCTGGGACGGCTCTGTCATCGGCCCTTGATAGACGAGAGATCGATGATCCGAATTCGACGAGCCGTCTGCTCCCGTTTGAGTTGGGATTCATACAGCATGGCATCGAGCTCGGATGAGGAGGCCGTCGGATGTTGATGGCGAAGGCCCGCAAGAGCGAACGCGCGTACCTCATCCGATAATCGGCAGGTTGCCAGGAGGCCTTCAGCCGGTGTCGCAGGCCATGGTTCAGCCGAGGACCGGGCGCGAATAGATTTAAGCTCGGCTTTCCAACGAGCGAGGTCTGCAGGATCAAGAGCCATAAGGGCTATGATACTGAAACCGGTAC
>JBOHOS010000721.1:0-5401 GCA_050731295.1 Nitrospiraceae bacterium
CCTGTCCATCGAGGCGATAGACCAGATCGATCGCTCCTTCCATCACCTGCCTGCCATCGCCCCATGGAATCGAGAAGGGGACCTCACGCCCGAGAATGGTCGCGCGGCGGAGATCGGCATACACCTCGGATGCTGCAAACGCCGTCAACATGTCTTCCACTTCAGCCCTGATCTCAGCCTCGTCGCCCAGCCCCTGTGGAATCCCGAATCGGCAGATCGCCTCCATGCGCTGATGCAGATCGGCGGGATCACACCCGAAGTCCCAATGCTCCAGCACCCGATGGGCCAGGGTGCCGATCAGCCTGGTTCGTGAAGCGCCGTTGCGTCGCTGTGGATGGGCTGCGGGTTGGCATGCGGTTTTTTGGCCGAGGAGAGAAGGCGTCAGATGCCGCCGAGTCGCGCATGCGGCCTTCCAGACACGGTCACGTTCTTCCCAGCGACGAACCAGGTTGGTCCAATCAGGAGGTTTCGCCAGCTCAGCCAATTCCGGCTTTCGCGGCGAGCCGATCCGGTCGGGCTTCTTGATCACGACTTGCGGGAGCGACACCGCGCCGATTGGAATCGCGGGTTGTTCCGGCAGACCGATCTCAACCCCGGCGGCTTCTTCGAGCAAGGAGAGAAACGTGCCGCGAGCCGATCGACCGGCGAGACCGCCGGAGAGCACGAGCCGTTCCTTGGCTCGCGTCATCCCCACATAGAGGACACGGCGGCGTTCGGCTTCTTCGCGCGCCCGAAGCTTTTCACCGATCAGCACGGCGCCGAGACTGCATCGTTCGCCAAGCGACAGCCCCACGACACCGGTAGACCAATCGTGTGAAACGTACGCGTCCGCACGCCCCGGTCGTTCGCCATGGTGGAGACCGGCGAGGATGACGACCGGAAATTCCAAGCCTTTGGCCTTGTGGACCGTCAACACCCGCACGGCTTCGAGCGACTCCTCGGCCAACGCACTCTCCGCCTCGTTCGGCTGGTCCGTGAGCCGCTCGATCATCAACTCGACAAATCCGCTCAAGGTGAGATGCGGGCGGTCCGCCAATTCGGCGGCCATGTGCCGGATCTTCAGGAGATTCGCAACCGCCTGTTCGCCGTGCAGCGATGCGGCCGCCAGCTCCAAAACCGGCACGTGAGAAAACAATGAATCCACGACGTCGGGCAACGGCCACAACGGCGCCGTCCGGTGCAGCTCGTTCAACCGCTCGTACAGACTGCGAACAGCGGAGGCGCGCGGACTGGACCACGCGGTCAAACGATCCGGCATTCGATAGTCCAGCGCGTCGCGTTCATGCAACTCAAAGGTCTCCCGATCCGTCAACCCGCCGAGCGGCGATCGCAGCACGCCGATCAGGGCCACGCCGTCGTGCGGATTTTCCACGATCCGGAGCAGGTTGACCAAATCCACCACCTCTTGCCGCCGATAGAAATGTTTTTCGCCGTCGGTAATATACGGAATACCGTGGCGCCGAAGCGCATCCAGATAGTCCTGCGCCTGGGTCAACTTTCGAAACAGGAGCGCAACATGTCCAGGCTGCAGTGGAGTGCTCTGTCCCGCCGCATCGGTCAACGTTTCGTGCGCAAGCAGGTCTTCTTTCAGCCATGACGCCAACGCGTCGGCTTCGATCCGAGTCACGGCCGCCGCATCCAATTCATCCTCGTCCTCATCGCCGGCGATCAGGCGCAGCTCGACGCCGGGACAACGAGCGCCACCCTCGCGTCCCGGTCGCACCGCCAGCGTAACGTTCGGCGGCTGCAGATTTTCCTTCCTCTGAAACAATCGGTCAAAGACGGCGTTCACGACATCCAGGAGGGCGCCATGGCTGCGGAAGTTGGTGATGAGTTCATGGACCACGCCGTCCGAGGAACGGATCTTGTTCACGACCTGATCAAAGGCTTCCATATCCGCCCGGCGAAACGCATAGATGGACTGCTTGGGGTCCCCTACGATGAATAGTTTCCCGGGCTCAAGCTCCACCGCGCGCCAATCGGACTCGGCGCGTCCCGGCCGTTCCGTCAAATAGAGAAGAATTTCATACTGACTCGGATCGTTGTCCTGAAATTCATCGACCAGGATTGCCCGATATTCGTGCTTGAGCCGTTCGCGAATGGCCGGATGGTCCCGCAGCAACGCCCGCGCCCGAGCAAGGAGACCATCGAAGGACATCCAACCGAGCTCACGAAACGTCGTACGCGCGCGCTGGACGAACGGAGTCAGCACGGTCATCAGATCCCGCATCCCCGCTTGATCGACGGCGAGCAGCCGCTTGGCAATCCGGACCAGGCTGCCGCACTCGGTAAACTCTTCCTCTTCCCAGTCCTGGGGGCAGTCACCGAGCTCACGGGCAAGCTCCTGTTTCACGTCCGGACCCAGCGTGGCGAGACCGTCCATCCCGCGCTCAAGCGCGACCTCGAACAGCTCCAGCGCGGCCCCGAGACACGATTCGGCTTTCCTGGGCTTCGGGCGGTCATAGCGCGTCAAGAGATCCATGGCGCGAGCGCGCCTGTTGTTCATCCATTCCCGAAGCGCCGGCGTGAGTCCGCCTTCCTCGACCTGCCGCGTAAGCTCTTCGAGGGGGACCAATTCACTGCAGAGCGCATAGGCCACCTCGCGGATCTGCTCCAATCCCAAGTCGACGATCAGACGGCGCCAGCGTGGATGGTCCGAGCCGGTCACGCCCAATTCGGCATCGAGCCAGAGCTCCCACTGCGCGGTAAAATGCTCCTCGAACAGCAGACCGTCGTCCTCTCGAAAATCAGGATCGACGCCGCTCTCAAACGGATGCAGCCGTAGGAGATGCGCCGCAAAGCTATGGAGGGTGCCGACCTGGGCTTTTTCCAGGTCACACAGCGCTGCCTCGGCGCGCTCGGCGATCCGGTCGGCGGACAGGCCGTATTGCTCGCGCAGGCCGGCTGCGCCGGGATCTCCGGCACGCGCGTCATGATTCGACTCCACCAGCGCCACCAGCCGCTCGCGCAGACGAATCTTCATCTCGGCCGCGGCCTTATTGGTGAAGGTCAGCGCGACCACCTGGGTGATGGAAGACCGAGGCTCTCGCATCAACGTCTGAAGCAGGCGATTGACGAGTAAGGTCGTTTTGCCCGTCCCCGCTCCGGCGATCACAACCACGTTACGATCAAAGGTGGTCTCAGCCAAACGGCGGACGCTTGCGTCAGGAACGGACGGCGCCTTACTCACCTGTCACCTTCTGCTTGCGCAATCGTCGCAAGGCCTTGGCCGGCGCAGAACTGTGGGCCCGCCACCAGGTCGGGCCGTGGAAACGACGGCACGCGGCTGAATACTCGCAGAAATCGCAGTAGGTATCCGGCAGTATAAAAAAACGCCCTGATCGCACGCCGTCCAGCAAATGGCGCACGGTCTCCCGCACCTGCCCGTCCGGCGCTCGCCAGCCCGCCGAGTCGAATCGCGACCGTTCCACGATCCGCTCCCATCGCGGCGCGAGAAACCTGAACTCGACTTCTTCCACCGCAACACCGTCGGCAAACGGTTCCATCACAGCGCCGTTGTCCGCCGCATGCGTCATGAGCGTGTAGAGCGGCGGCTGAAGCGAATAGCCGCGAATCGCGGCGGTGAGGAGGTCGCGGTCCTTGCTCTTCATGTCGCCGCCCTGGCGATACTTGTAATCCACAATTCGCAGAGCGGGAGGGTTGATGCGCCGGTCCAGCCGGTCCAGCCGCCCGTGCACTTTGAGGCGGCCATCTCCCGGCGAACCGCCCGATTCCAACATCCCTTCGGCTTCCACCTCGAAGCCGATCGGCCGGTATCCGCTTTCGTCGTATTCCCGCTGATCCTCTTCGAGCGAGGCGATGACCAACCCCAGCACCGTCTCTTGCGCCAATCGCCAGGTCAACGCATACCCGGTTCCGTGCCGCGCCTCATAGCGCCTGAAGATCTCGGTTGCAACAGCACCGATCTGCTCCCGTAGCGTCTCCGACGACGGCCCCTTCTCAGGCCAGCCCGCCGCAACCAGGCGCCGGCCGCAGTCGCGTAGGATCGCATGACACAGCTCACCGATCGCCTGAGCCGGAAGCTCCTCGACGGCCTGCTGCCGGAGAGGTTCGAGGCGAAGCACCTGCGCGGCAAAATATTGAAATGGACATCGCGCGTACTGCTCCAGCGGAGTCGGCGACACGCCGCGGGCGGCAAGCCGCCGCCAATACGAGTCGAGTGGATCGGTGAGGCCGTCATGGCAACCAAGGCGCTGCGTGCCGCTTTCGATGGTTCGCAACGCCTGCCAGCCGCTTTGAAATAGATCGGCTTTACGCCCGGCGGCCGTCAGCACACGTGAGGGATCACGGCCTTCCATGATCAGCCGTAAAGCCAGTTCTTCCAAAGTCAGGAATGATGGCGAGAACAACGGCATGTTCCGGCGATCGGCGAATCGGCGGGACAGCGTGACCGTTTCGTCACGAATTGAGCCGACTCGTTGAAACACGCCTAAATAAGCCGACGGCGCCTGTGACCGCCCGTCTGCATCGGCTCGCTGGTAGAGCAGGTAGAGCCGGCTCCGGGCCGCCTGACGCAGGAGGGCGAACAACAGTTGCTCCTCTTCATACCCGCTCAGCTTCTCGTCGATCTTATATCCCAGGGTCTCATCCAACACCCGTCTGTGCCGATCGCGAAGAAAGGCATCCTCGCGAATGAGCCGCGGAAAGATCCTTTCATTCAGGCCGAGCAGGAATAGCGCGCGAAATGGAAGGCCCCGGGCCGCCATGGCATCCAGCACGCGGACGCCTCGATGATGATCCGGGGCCACCGGGATTGCCGCCCGCTCCAGGGCTTTCATGAACAGGCGCACCCAGGCTTCCCAGCCGAGCGCGGCTCCAAGCCGGTCGAGCTGACGAAGCTGCTCCAGCGCGGACTGGATTGCGATGCCGAGCGCCGCCAAGCGATTCGGCGGCTCAGGCTCGTCAGGAACTTCGACCGTAAGACCCGGCACGGCCAAGTGATGAGAGGCCAGGGAGAGAAACGCCTCCGTCAATTCCGCCACGCCCCCGTGAGAAGGCAACGCTTGGCAGTCCTCAATTAACCGCGAGACACGATGCCAGAGCAGTTGGAGTTGCGTCCGCCCGATTCCCACCCGGCCCATCGGCGCTCCCTCAGACTCCTCCCCTGGCACGACCCATGCCTGAACATCCCCCGCCGTAGCGAGACGCCGCCATTCCTCCACGCCGCGGGTAATTCCCAATGCGCGAACGGCAAGATGCCAAAGATCCGGACGCGGCGCAACTCCGCCGCGTTCCGTGCCCGCGCTCCTATAGAACGGAGAGGCGACTACATCCAGGACCGGCGCGCGATAGAAACCGGTGATCGGCAGCCAGGCCAAGCGCAGCATCGCCTTGACGGCAGGCTCCTGAATCACGGGGGCCGCCGCAGTCGACGTAAAGG
>JBOHOS010000722.1:0-1286 GCA_050731295.1 Nitrospiraceae bacterium
CGATCTCATCGAGTAGAAAACGAGTCCAGGTCGCAATTAGAGTCCCATGAAGAAGTCTTCATGATCCGTTCGTTCACGGTTCATGTTGCACACATAGAGTAGGTATCAACAGCCAACAAGAACGGGATCGATTACGGGATGGAGGTACTGAAGATGACAGAAAACATGCACAAGAAGCTCCGGGTCCGTATTTATGTCGCGGAACGGAACGACGGGATGGTTTGGGTGCCGTACAAGACGTTGATCGGCCATACGATCAGGGGCCGCGCGATCATCGGTCGCCCGTGGGAGCAGGTACACTGCTTCGAGGAATTCGAAACCAAGACGGACGCGGTTGAGGCGGCGAAGCGCCGAGCGTGGATCAGACTCATGGAGTTGTTCGGTCATGTCGATGAAGTGGAGACCGCATGGGACGTGGTCCATGAGCGCGGCCCCGAACTGGTGGCCGTCACCGATGAGGACGCACCCCAGGCGATAGGAGCGGAGGTGGCTGCCACCGCAGCGGCATAGCGAGGCAAGACCATGGACGAAACGATCCTGATCGGATTACCGGCTGCCTACATCGCTTGCTCGGAGTAATAAGACGGAAGGACGAAAGATCTCCAAACACGGACATAATTGACATAGGCTGATCACGGCTTCTCCGAGGATCGAGGGCATCGAAGACCGGGTGTTGACCATTGTTCGGCTGATCCGACCGATTCCGATATGGAAGATCATGACAGGTCGAAAGCTTGTTCTGGACATCGAGAAGACACGCTTGGTTCTCACCGCGCAGCGGGAGCGTCGATTGGCATATTCGTTGATGCTCGAGGCGGAGACCTTCAAATGAGTGCGGGTTGTCATCATCTGACAATCGGATGACTCCGGTCTTGTCAATGAGGGGGACGATTGAGAAACCGACATCAGCCGTTCAAGCTCGAATGTAAGGTTGGCGGCCCTTGAGTTCAGGACCTGGAGCGGCCCCTGAAACTAGGGCTCTATCAAGTCTCTTGACGCGCGTAAATCGTAAAAGTGGAGTGCGTAAGCCCTTGGGTGCCGATCTTGATGATCTCAGGCTCAGGGAATCCGGATTTGAAACGATCGGTGCGCCGGATGGGAGCGCTCGATCTGATTGAGAAGCCCTTCGATCGGAATCGGTTGATGCGGGCAGTTGTGTCGGCCGTCGAAGCGAGGACATCATGAACGACCATCCGGTATCGGTTCGGCTCGAAACGCCTATTGCCCTGCTGGTCGAGAGCAAGCTCATTCGTGTGCCGGTCGTTGAGGCGGATGACAGGCTGATC
>JBOHOS010000723.1:0-3260 GCA_050731295.1 Nitrospiraceae bacterium
CGATTGTGCTTGGGTGAAATGTGATGAGAGAATCAAACGGCCGAGAGAGACGGCTTACTTGGGAGTGTCCGTCATCATCTCTGTGGGTCGGCTCGCAGTGGCGCTCTCGTTCGGGGTATAGGGAACCGGTTGCACAGGCGCTCCCGGCACAACTTTTTGAAGCCCGTCTACCACTACTCGCTCCCCTAGGTTCAGTCCTTTCTCGATGAGCCACTGATTGCCTTGCCAGCTCGTAGCCTGAACATCGCGGGCCTCGACCGTGTCGCCGTCGCCGACCACATAGACGACAGATCCCTTAGGCCCTTGCTGAACAGCCCGTTGCGGGACGAGAATGACATCGGTTTTCGACACCCCTTTGAAGCGCACCGTCACAAACTGTCCGGGAAGCAGCACCCGATCGGGATTAGGAAATGTGACCCGGGCTTGCCTGGCCCCTGTCTCGGCACGCAGACCCACATCGGCAAAATCCAAGATCCCTTCTTGCGGGTACGTGCTGCCGTCCACAAATGTGATGACGCCCTTCAAATGATAGATCCCGGGGTGCTGAATTCGCTTGGCGATGGTATCTCGTCTCCGTTTCAGCAGAAAGCTTTCCGGAGCGCTCACCATGACATACATGGGATCCACCTGGTGAATGACGGTGAGCAAATCGCTTTGCGCGGTGACGAGGCGGCCTTCGTAATACCGAGTCCGCTCGATCAGTCCATCGATCGGCGCCGTGATCAGCGTATTACCCAAATCGAACTTGGTTTTGACCAAATCTCCTTTGGCCCCCTCCAGCGCCGCCTTTGCGGCGAGTTTCTCGGCGACCGCATCATCGACGTCTTTTTGACTGACGGCCTGCTCGGCCAGGAGCGGCGTGACGCGATCGAGGTTTTGCTCGGCCTGGACCAGCCGAGCCTCTGCCTGCGAGACTCTCGCTTTGGCGCTGAGCGCGGCCGCTTTAAACGGCACCGGATCGATTTGATAGAGACGATCCCCTTTCTTGACATCACGGCCCTCCGAGAAGGACCGCTCTTTGATGATGCCGGTCACTTGGGAGCGGATCTCGACAAGACGGGAGGCCTCAGCCTGACCGATAAATTCCGGTTCGTCCGGCACCGTCTTGGGCGCGACGGTCAGGACCTGGACGTGAAGGATCGGACGAGCAGGGGAGGGATCGGTTTCTTTTGCACAGCTCGCAAGTCCGGCCATTCCTGCGCACACCATGAGACCCGCCGTCAGTCCCAACGTTCGGTCGAGGGCCGTCATGTCATCACCCCGCTTCGGAGCCCGTCAGGCTATGGACCCTCAAGGGTTATAGCCCTCTTCCCACACCGCGGTCAATTGAGGGTCGATTCGCAATACCCCAACGGTCGGATGGCAAAAAACCGGATGAGACTCGTGTGTTGACGGGGGTGTCATCAAACCGGCCATCGAGAAAACTTCCAGACGCCGGCGCTCACGACAGTGCGCGATTGCGAACCATCAGAGGATCTTCGCGATGGCCGCATTGTATGCAGCGGATCATCTCGCCCTCGATCCGGCCGCCTGCGTCATAGAGATCCTCACACCATTCACGCATGACGAAACCGCCGCATCGGACACACCGGTCTAGAGAAAGTCCTTGAACCGCCGCACGAGTGACAGCCGACGAGATGCGAACGTCTTCGAGCGTCTCCAGATGAAGATCGAGGAGATGATGCCTCTTGTCGCGGAGTATCTGTGCCTTCATCGTATCCTCCCGTCGAACGATGGCGTGTTCGGTCATTGAACTCAGAATGAAGCCTTTCGCGGGGGAGATTCATCCGGACAAGGCTTCTGAGAGCGCGACGATCCCGCGCGGCTGGGCCGCTCCGTTTCCCTCGAACACAATGTGTCCGTTCGCCAGGCCCGCATACATGTCCTGGAACAGACGGGCTGCATTCTCTGAATAGCCCATCGATGTGAAGGTCGGCACAACGGCGCTGAGCGGAAGTTGTTGGACCGTCACCTCGCGACCAAGCCGGTATCCCACCGCCGCGGCGACATCCTGAGGGCTGTAATCCTCATGCCCGGACAGTTCAAGGACCCGCTTCCCTTGCATTGGTCGAGCAGACATTCGGCCGCCATACGGCCGACGTCGAGGGTTGCGACCATGGGGATCTTGCGTTTCGGAGGGAGAAAGGAAGGCAAGAGTCCCTGAGCCCGCGCCGCGCCCAAGACGGGAATCCAAGTCTCCATGAAATAGGAAGCCCGCAGGACCGTCAGACTTCGCGCGACTGACTCCAGCCGGACTTCACCATCGTGAAGCGCCTGGATGGGTCCTGTGCCCGCAGGCAGGTGCGCCCCGATAGACGACAGAAATACCGCATGGGGCAGGCGGCTCGCCGAAACGGCGGCCGCGAGCGCGTCGGCAACCTGCGTCCGGTCTTTGAGATAGTCCACCGCCGTATAGTTCGGGGGAATCAGGAAGTACCCCCCTGTGGCGCCATTCAACGATTCGGCGAGGGCGCGCGGGTCTTCCAGCGAGGCAACCGCCACCTCCGCTCCCTTCGCCTTCCAGACCTCGCCCTTCTCCGGTGTTCGGACAAGGACCCTCACCCGCTGCTTGCGCGCAAGGAGCGTTTCCGCCACCACGGCGCCCGTATGGCCTGTGACTCCTGTGACGACAAACATGGCCACCCTCCTTTTATTCTTTTTGGGAGCCGCCTTCCTGCGCGTCGCATGGAAAGCGGCTTCCGTGACGACCGCTTACTGAGTTCGCCGCATCCCGAGACTTTGATAACGAAGCCGGGCAGGCCGGTTCGTCGTCATGACTCGATCTTCCACAGACGTCATCCAACCGGGTTGAATTCCTTGCCGTACACTCGCGGATCCGCTTCGCGCCCAACACTCAGCCATCGGGCGGTCACGCCGTCGAGTGACCACTTCCCGCCGCCGGTGATCAACAGGGCCGCGCTGATGGCGATGACGAGCAGGTGGTACTCAAACCCTTCACCTTGTTGCTGGCCGAACCAGTTCATGAAGAACCCCACCGGCCAATGGACCGTCGCGATCGGGCCGAGCATGATGACGATGAAGCTGGCCGCCGTGAACCGGGTCAGCAATCCCGCGATGAGCCCGAGAGCTCCGACCGATTCGCCGATGATGACCAAGAAGGCGATGAGCCACGGCAAGTGCATCACATTGGTGAAGAATCCCATCGTGCCGCTGAACCCATTGCCGCCGAACCACCCCAGCAGCTTTTGCGCGCCATGGGCGAACATCACGACTCCCAGCGTGACCCTGAGGATGAAACC
>JBOHOS010000724.1:0-2823 GCA_050731295.1 Nitrospiraceae bacterium
CTTTAAGCCTCAGGTTAGCTATCTGCCGCAGATCCGATCGGTTCATCTATCACTCTCTTTAACTTACTAGGGGATGTAGTTACTCAAAAAAGATCTCCAGCAAGGCCGCAAGGAGTGAGGATACTGAACGTACTCATCTCACCCATCCAACCCCGGAACGTTGTTTCACCCACCACTTCACCCCCTCCCTATCTCAGACGCCCCCCGACGTTCCCTCTCCGTAGCCCAAGCGCGCCAAGACGCGCTCTTTCCCGGTGCGGTACGTTGAGACATCACAAATAACCTCGCGACTATCCAGCGAAGCTGGACAGGAGATGAACGCTGCTGGAGAGTTTTTTCAGCAGTCTGCTATGTGCCATAGACGTACACCGCAAAAAATCCCACATACAGCAGCGCGCCGGCTCCCAATAGCCACGGTCGCCAGTGTCCGCCGCCGAGGAGCTGAATGAGGCTGAGCCCCACGGCTCCGAGCGCGAGTCCCATCGTGGTCACCGCCGATGCATCCAAGCTCCAACTTGTGCCCACAAGACCGACCGAGACCGGAAATGTGCCTTGAAACACCATGGCGCCCGTGACATTGCCCACCGCGAGCGTATCCTTTCGCTGGTACAGCCACAAGAAGCTGTTGGACATTTCCGGCAATTCGGTGGCCAGCGGCGCGATCAACAGGGCCAGAAGGAGCGGCGAGACGCCCAATTCACCCGACAGCGATTTCGCCGCCGTGACGAATAGGTGCGCGCCGGTCACCAATCCGATCAGTCCGACGCCGCCCTGCACCGCGATCATCGCATAGGCCGGAATGGCGGATTTCGGAGCGAACACCAGCGGCGCCAGGGCCGTCTCTCCGTCCGACTCGGATGAAAACTTCATTTTCATGTAGAGGCCGTACAACAGCAAGAGAAGCGCCGCGACCGTATACTTGATCATGGAAGCCGACACGTACACGCACGCGAGCGCCAAGCCGTAGGCAAGCAAAAAAAATTGAAGATCGACCCGCACCTCGCGATAATTCAGCTTGAAGGACGCGTTGCGTTTTCCCATCTTCGAATAGACGATCAACAGTCCCGCTAAGGTCGGCAGCACCAGGGTGCTGAGCATGAACGGGGCGCCCAGTATGGCGCCAAGTCCGACATCCGTCCGTTCCTGACCGGACCCGAAGAAGATGGCGATGACGGGAATGGAGGTTTCCGGAAGGGTCGTCCCGACCGCCGCAAAAATACTGCCGACTGCTCCTTCCGGCACCTTTAAACGCTTGCCCAGCCATTCAATCCCATTCGTGAAGAGCGCGCAGCCGCCCAGGGTGACGACGACCGAGGCGATGAATAGCGCGATGTAGCCAACGATCGTCACGATCTCTCCATAGGCGATAAGGCAAAATCAAAAATGGCGAACGTAAAAACACGGCTCATCATTTATCATTTTTCATTTTTACTTTTGCATTGCGCTTGCGCATACGGTACGCCAGCGCCGCGTCCTCCATGATTTCGCGGACCGGCCGGCCGGTGTGTTGCGCGATGCGCTTGCAATCCGCGTATTCGGGCGTTCCCTTGCTTCGTCCCTGTCCCAAGTCCGCGACCTTGACCCGGATGGCTCCATGTTTTGTCTGGATCTCTTCGACCCGCCGGGGAAGGATGTGTCGCGAGAGCTCCTGCATCCGGACGCCCAGGGTGCTTGTTTCTCGCAGCATGAGGTCGGCCACGCCGTGCGCTTTGGGAGGGGAGACAAGCGCGGCGAGGATGATGCCAGGCCGGCCGTGTTTCATGATCACCGGCGTAAGCGTCACGTCGACGGCGCCGGCGGCAAACAGCCGTTCCATGACCGTTTCGTACGCCTGCGGGTTCAGGTCATCCACGTTGGTCTCGATCTCCACGATCGTGTCGTGTTCCGCGGAGAGGACGGAGTCACCGACAAACACGCGCAGGACGTTCGGCCAGTCCCCGGTATCCGCTCCGCCGGCTCCGTGTCCGATGACATGGGGACGCATGAGCGGGAGGGGCACAAATTCTTCGACCACGGTTCTCAGCAGCGCGATGCCGGTCGGGGTCGTCAATTCACGCGACGGGCCGGAGCTGTACACGGGAATCCCACGGGCCATGGCGGCGACCGCCGGACCGGGAGCCGGGAGGGTGCCGTGTGAGGACTCGATTAAGCCGCCCCCCACATTCACGGCCGACGCGGTCATCCGTGTGATGCCGAGCAGATGGCATCCCAGCAAGGAGCCGATCACGTCCACGAATGAGTCGATGACCCCGACCTCATGAAAGCGTACTTCCGAGGGGCTCACCCGGTGCGCGACTCCTTCCGCCTCTGCCAGACGCTCGAACACCTCGCTGCTCTGTTCTTTCACCGCCGCCGGGATTCGGCTCGCGGCTATCATGCGATGAATGCGTCGCAGTGAAAATGGAGAGTGGAACTCGCCGCGGATCAGGACGTCCACTTTGGTGGCATGAAGCCCGCCGCGCATCACCTGAGCGGAACGCAGACGATAGCCGCGAACCGGAACGCCCTGGAGGGCGCGTGCCAAATCTTTAAGCGGCAAGCCGGCGTCGATCAGCGCACCCAGGGTCATATCCCCGCTGATGCCGGAGAAGCAGTCGAAATGTAATCGAGTCACTGCGTCCCTTTCGTCAGTCGTCAAAGAAGAAATGCCGGGTGATCTTAGCGTAAGCTCTCACCGGGGGCAATCAGGATACATCGAGGCGTCACGGGGCGACAATCCTCTGGTCGATCCTGTCTCGCGATTGACACCATGCCCCCTCTGTGTTATCCACACTGCTAGTCCCATTTTTTGCGCACAGAGGGAACCATGTCTCGGTTCTTGAC
>JBOHOS010000725.1:0-2192 GCA_050731295.1 Nitrospiraceae bacterium
CGGCACCACGGTTCGGATCTGGCTGCCGTCACGGCAACAGCCCAGAATGACTGTGAGTTAACAATGAAAGCCACCATTTTCGTCACTGATGATGAACCGGCCATCCGTGCCGCTATCGTGAAACGACTGTCGCGCCGGCAGCACCGGGTCTGCGGATTCGAGTCAGGCGAAGCCTTGGTCAACGCGTTGGACCGCGAGGTGCCCGATCTGATCCTGCTCGACCTAAAGATGCCCGGCCTGTCCGGCCTTGAGACGCTCAAAGCGTTGCGGCCGAAATCTCCGCAGGCCCTCGTCATTCTGCTGACCGCCTACGGCACGGTGCAGGACGCCGTCGAAGCCATGAAGCTGGGCGCGTATGATTTTCTGATCAAGTCGGTGGATTTCAACGGCATGGACCAGGTGGTGGAACGCGCGTTGGAATTGTTGGCGCTCCGGCACCGGCTGGCCTACCAATCGGAGCGCGAAGGCGACCAATTTGCGATGGACGGTCTCGTGGCGGAGAGCGCCTCCATGCAACACCTGGTGGCGCAGGTGCGGGAGGTCGCGCAAAACCCGAAAAGCAGCGTGCTCCTCTTGGGTGAAACGGGAACCGGCAAGGAATTCATCGCGCGCGTGCTGCATCACAACGGTCCGCGCGCCGCGGGCCCCTTCGTCGGGGTCAATTGCATGGCAATCCCGCGCGAGTTGTTTGAGAGCGAGCTGTTCGGCTACGAGCGCGGCGCGTTTACGGGCGCGCACCAGCGCAAATTGGGACTGTTGGAGCGCGCGGAAAGCGGCACGCTGTTTCTGGACGAAATCGGCGATTTGGACCTGGCCATGCAGGCGAAGCTGCTGAGGGTTCTTCAGGAACGATCGTTCCGGCGCGTGGGCGGTATGGAGGACATCGCCGTTGATTTTCGTCTGATCGCCGCCACGAATCGGGATCTCAAGAAGGATGTCGCGGACGGGCACTTTCGCGAAGATCTCTATTTCCGCCTCAACGTAGTGGTCTTCGAATTGCCGCCGCTCCGTAAACGCATGGAAGACATTATTCCCCTCTGCATGCGGGCGCTCGTGCGATACGGGCAAGAATTTGCCAAAGAGGTCCTGGACATCGATCCCGAAGCCCAAACCATGCTGGAACGCTACGCATATCCCGGCAACATCCGCGAGCTTCAAAATATCATCGAACGGGCGGTCATCTTTTGCCACGGCAAAACGCTCACCGCCAGTTGCCTGCCTCGCGAGCTGTATGACACCGCCGCTTCTGCGGCGGTGGCGGTGACCCAAGGGGAGCAGCAGATCGTACGCGTGGAGATGACCCTGGGCAAACAGACGCTCTCCGACGTGGAATCGGCCATTCTTGAAGAAGTCCTTCGGGTATCCGGACACAACAAGAGCCTGGCCGCGAAGCATCTCGGCCTCACCCGATTTGCGCTGGACCGCCGGCTCAAGAAGATCGTCGACGAAAACTGAGAGGGTCTTTTACAACTCGCTGTTCCGGCTGTCTCTATGAACGGTGAAGTCCTACGAACCGACACTGCTTGTCCGGCTCCTTCTGCTGGAAGACCCCGCAGGAGCAGGCTATGATTCCATGGCGTGGCGGATCGCCCATCCGGACGACCGTGTCGTCCGCTGAGCCTGCTTCCGATCGATAATGGGCTGGCATGAGATCGAGGATTGAGGTTAGTAGACATATGTTAATATGTTGATGCGCTGCCCTGTTGAGGCGGCGCCGTATGGACCATCCGATTACGGCCAATCAGTCTCTTACCTCCACCCTCTGACCTGAATCTTGCCCAATCCCGTCATCCTGTTATTCTTGTTAACCTATTATCTGAAACGCAGGCTAAGGCTTCACTCGTCCAAACTTGAAATGAGCACTAAAATCCAAGTAAAGTTACGTACTTTCCACACACTTTCCATTGAGTCGTGCGCGGTATGAACAGATTGCGAAAGAAGTGGAGCTGTCTTCGCATTCAGCAAAAAGTCTGGGTTATTCTCCTCGTAGTGTGTCTCCCCCTCATGGCGGCGTTTGCCGTCCACCTCATACTCATTCATTATCTTTACGTACTTCACCAACAACACCAGCAGGTCGTTCTTGCCCGAGAACAGGT
This sequence comes from Nitrospiraceae bacterium, assembly GCA_050731295.1. Classification (GTDB taxonomy): domain Bacteria; phylum Nitrospirota; class Nitrospiria; order Nitrospirales; family Nitrospiraceae; genus JBOHOS01. Next base: position 2,097 of record JBOHOS010000725.1, read on the forward strand.
GCACATCCTTCGACGCTTGGTGGTCGATACGGAGGATGCCTTCCGTGGTTATCTGCTGACGCGCCAGGAGGTCTTTCTCACGCCGATGAGGGAGGC
>JBOHOS010000726.1:0-6696 GCA_050731295.1 Nitrospiraceae bacterium
GTCTCCCACCGGCACACCGTGTGCGCCAAGCGGTGGAATTCCTGACTGGCAGGAGCCTGAGGGAACAAATCGACGACCGCCCGCTGCTGACACACCGCCATCGATACGTAGTCGTCCATGGGAATGGATCCCACATGATCGATGGAAATGTTCAAGAAGCGGTCGGCGACCAGTCCGATCTTGCGATACACCGTCGCGCCGTCGCGAGGCGTCTTGGCCATGTTCACCAGGAGACGGAACCGTGTTTCACCATGACGGGTCGACAGCACCTTCATCAGGGCATAGGCATCGGCGATCGAGGTGGGTTCCGGTGAAGCGACCACGAGGATCTCTTGCGCAGCCGCGGCAAAGAAGAGAACGTTGGAGGAAATGCCGGCGCCCGTGTCGATCAACAAGATGTCGAGCGAATGGGCCAGGTGATCCAATTGTTCCTGCAGGATGATCTGCTGCTCCACTGTCAGAGCCGTGAGATTCTGCACTCCGGAGCTCGCCGCAAGAATGCTGATTCCTGCGGGACCGGACACGATGATCTCATCAAGCCGGCGCTCTCCGGTCAACATGTGTTCCAATGTGTACCTCGGCACCAGCCCGAGCAGGACATCCACATTGCCCAGCCCGAGGTCGGCGTCCAAGACCAGGACCCGCTTGCCGATTCTGGCCAATGCCATCGCGAGGTTCGCCACAACGTTGGTCTTCCCGACACCCCCTTTCCCGCTCGACACGGCAATCACTTGCAAGGGATGAGACGCTCGAGGCGCCTGCCCGCCGACCAGTTCGCGTAACGTCATCGCTTGATCCATGTCCGATCCTCCTTCACTCCTCATGACCGGCCGCGGCTCTCAATGACGGACGCGTTCCCCATTCGCCATCAGCCGACTCCGTCAGGAAAGGTTTTCTGCAGCGGGCTGGACCGACCGTTCCTCCCAAAATCAGATCGGCCAGACGGTCGGGGCGAGCGACTTCCAGGTCCTCCGGCACCCGCTGCCCGAGACTAAAATACGAGAGGGGCCGCCCGAGCCGTTGCATGGCCTCGAAGATCCCTCCGAACTGTGTCGCCTCATCCAGTTTCGTAAACAGCAGCTGCGATACGGCCAGGTCGGCATAGCCTCCCAACCCGTCGACGATGTCCTGCTCGCGTGTCGTTGCCGACAACACCAGTTGGACCTCGACCGGATGGTCCATGCTGATCAACTGTTTCAATTCATGAAGACCATCCGTATCTCGGGGACTTCTCCCTGCCGTATCGATGAGAATCAAATCGGCATGAGACCGGCGCTTGATGCTGGCGATCGCATCGGCTTTGGTCAGGGCCACGTCGAGTTTCACGCCGATCAGGTTGGCATACATCCGAAGCTGCTCCACGGCGGCGAGCCGATAGGTGTCCAGCGTGATCAGAGCCACGGACTTGCCTTCGCGAAGCCGGTAATACGCCGCGAGTTTGGCAATCGTGGTTGTTTTTCCGACGCCGGTCGGCCCGACAAACACGACGGTTTTTTTGATGTGTCCCTGGCTCAGCAGCGGCCCGGCGACTTTCGTAGCGCCCGCCAGCAGGCAATTCACCGCTTGGCGCATCATCGAGGAAGCATTCAAGGCTTCCGCATCGGCCTGGCGGAGTTCTCCGACTATCTGCGCGAGGGTCTCCGGCCCCAATCCCGAACTACGCAGGCCGGCGAGTCGGTCGATGTCGCGAATCTCCGTCTGCTCGGTGACCGGTCTCGTTTCACGCGCATCTTTGAGCAGCCTGCGCAGCTGCTTCAGCTCTTCCATCACCTGCGTGAAATCGGATCCGGTTCCCGCCGCCGGCCTGTCGGGCGACTCGCGCGCGCCGCGCCACCCGGCCTCGGATTCGTGCTGGTGTCGATCCAGCGAAGCGCGGAGCTCATGCCCGAAACGATCCACGGCGTGGCCGTCTTCGCCGTGTGTCGTCTTGTGACTGGTTGAAGCGCCGAACGAGCGCGGCGCGGCAGAACGCTGCAGGCGATCCGCTTCCGCGTCGATCGCGGCGGTTACCTCCACCAGCGGCCGTCCGAACACACCAAGGGCGGGTTTCCCGTCTTGGACGTGCTTGGTGGACAGGATGACCGCATCGGGGCCCAACTCCGATTTGATGGAGCGGATCGCATCCTGCATCGTCCGGGCACGAAACGTTTTCATCTTCATTCAACCCTCCCTGCTCAGACCGGCTCATCGCTCAGACGAACCGTTTCGCACGCCTTGATCTTGGCCATGCCGTCGATTTCCGTCGGCGCGAGGACGGGCACCGAATGCAAGACGCGATCGGTCAGTCGCCGCAAATGCCGCCGCAACGCCGGCGAGCAGAGAATGATCGGCTGCTGGCCCCGCGCGGCCGCTCGTTCGGCGGCTTGCTTCAGCGCGCTCAACAGGCGTTGCGAGATCCCCGGATCGACCGACCAATAGGCTGCCGGTCCGTTGGCCATGACCTGCTCCGCCAGCCGCCGGTCCAGGCCCGGATCCAAATTGATCACCGGCAAGGTGCCGTCCGTTCCGACGTATTGCCGGGTGATCGTTCGAGCCAGCGCGTGTCGGGCGGCCTCGGTCAATGCCTCCGGGTCCTTGCTCACTCCCGCGTTGTCGGCTACCGCCTCGCAAATGCTTCTCAAGTCCCGGACCGGCACGCCTTCGCGCAACAGATTCGACAGAATCCGGACCAGGCCGCCGAGTGGAATCAGATTGGGAACCAATTCATCCACGAGCTTGGGATGGGTCTTGCCGAGTTCGTCCAGCAGGGTCTGCACCTCCTGCCGTCCCAGCAATTCGTGACCATGGCGCTTGATGAGTTCCGAGAGATGCGTCGCAATCGCGGAGCTATTATCGACCACGGTGTAGCCGGCCAGTTGCGCCTGTTCCCGAGCGGCCTCCGCCACCCAGAGGGCCGGAAGGCCGAATGCGGGCTCTCGTGTCGGAATGCCTTGCACCGCCTGTTTTTGCGCGGTCCCCGGATCGATAGCGAGCACATGCCCGGGCAAAACTTCGCTTCGCACCAGTTCCACTCCTTTGAGCAGAATCGCATACTCGTTGGGCCGGAGCTGAAGGTTGTCGCGAATATGAATCGGAGGGATCAGGAATCCCATTTCTGCGGCGGTTTGTCGCCGAAGGCCCTTGATGCGTTCGAGCAGCACGCCGCCTTTGTCGCCATCCACCAGCCCGATCAGGCCGTACCCGACCTGCACCTCCATCAGATCCAGCGGCGCGACATGAGGAACCGCATCGGTGCTCTTGACCGGCGCAACCACATCGATCGAAACCGCAGCCTGCGCCTGCTCATGCTTGTTCAGCTCATACGCCAGCCAGCCGGCCAGGCCGCCGAGAATCAGGAACGCCACATGGGGCAACCCCGGCACGACCCCGAGGGAAATAAGAATGACCGATGCCGTCCCCAACACTTTCGACGAGACCAGCATCTGGCTGGCGATCTCCTGCCCAAGATTGGCGTCAGACGCGGCGCGGGTCACGACGATGCCGGCCGCGGTCGAAATAATCAAAGCCGGAACCTGCGCGACCAGCCCCTCCCCGACCGTCAGCAGCGTGTAATTCTGGGCGGCCGCGGCCAGGCTCATCCCTTGCTGCAGCACGCCGATGGTCAGGCCGCCGATGATATTGACGAGAATGATGATGACCGCCGCGATCGCGTCGCCTCGGACGAATTTGCTCGCGCCATCCATCGCGCCGTAGAAATCCGCTTCCTCGGCCACCTCTTTCCGCCGCCGACGCGCGTCTACCTCATTGATGAGCCCGGCATTTAAATCGGCGTCGATGCTCATCTGCTTGCCGGGCATCGCGTCCAGTGTGAACCTCGCCGCAACTTCCGCAATGCGCCCCGCGCCCTTGGTGACCACGACGAAGTTAATGACCACCAGGATGGCAAACACGACCAACCCGACCGTGTAATTGCCGCCGACAACGAAATTGCCGAACGCGCGGATCACCTCGCCCGCCGCCCCTGCGCCTTCATTCCCATGGAGCAAAATGAGCCGTGTCGCCGCAATGTTCAGCGACAGCCGGAAGAGCGTGACCATGAGCAAGACGGAGGGGAATACGGAGAAGTCGAGCGGCTTCTGCACCTGCATCCCGACGAGCAAAACGATGATGGCCAAGGTGATGTTGAAGGCCAGCAGCACATCCAAGGCAAATCGCGGCAGGGGCATCAGCATGATCATGAGGATCGCCACCACCCCCACCGACATCAGGACATCCGGCTGTTTGATAAAACTCGGGAGCGCATTCGCGGGCGACTCGGCGACCTGAATCGGCTGTGCTGGAGTTCGTGCGGCTCCGACCTGACGCGCCATGTTTGTTAGTCCACTCGGCGCCCGCGCGCCCGATACACATACGCGAGGACCTCTGCGACCGCCCGATAGAGATCAGCCGGCACTTCGCGGCCGACCTCCACGAGTTGATAGAGGGTCCGGGCGACGATTTTGTTTTCGACGACCATCACACCATGCTCCTTCGCGACAGCTTTGATCCGCTCGGCGATGAACCCCGCGCCCTTCGCGAGTACCACCGGCGCCGTCATGGTCTTGTGGTCATATTGCAACGCCACGGCCACGTGCGTGGGATTGGTGACGACCACATCGGCCTGCGGCACGGCGGCGATCATTCGGTTTCGCACCATCTCGCGCTGGACGCTCCGCACGCGAGATCTCAGGAGCGGATCGCCTTCGGCTTCCCGCTGCTCCTGCTTCACTTCCTCGGGCGTCATCTTCAAACTGCGCTCCCACTCAAATCGCTGGTAGGCGTAATCGGCCGCCGCAATGACGGCGACCATCATCGCGATCCAGAGCGCCATGTTCATGCCCAGATCCGCCGACACCGCGAGCAGCCCCTGCAGATCATACTGGATGAGGTCCGGAAGCCGGGCGACATCGTCGCGGATCGACCAGTACGCCGCCGCCGTGATGAGGCCGATCTTAAGAATGGCCTTGACCAACTCGGCCAGCGCGCGAAGCGAGACCAGGCGTCGCAGTCCCTCCAGTGGATTCAGTCGCGAGGGGTCCATCTGCACGCCCTCGGCGCGCCACAACAATCCCGTTTGCACGAGATAAGCGCCGGTTCCCGTCGCCGCTACGGCCAAGGACATCGGCATGATCAGCGTCAATGCGTCCCGGGTGAAAACATGCATCAGGCTCTGAAACGCCTCCCGCCCGAATTCTTGATGGGTGATCTCGGGCACGCGCGCGAACCACTCTCGCATCAGTCCGGCCATCCGGTTCACGCCGGCCCCGGCGAGGAAGTAGAGCACCAAGGCGCCGGTGAGCAGAACCGCCGCCGTCGGCACATCTCGGCTGAGAGCGACCTGCCCCTTCTTGCGGGCATCGGCTTTGCGGCGCGCACTCGCCCGCTCGGTTCGACTTTCATTCTGCTCAGCCATGACCCAACACCTTCATGAGTCCTTGCAGCGTCTCGACCAAACGGTCGAATTGAGACGCGTAGAGGGACACCGTAAACGGAAGCGTGGCGCCGAGCACGAGAAACCCGGCGGCAATGGTGATCGGAAAGCTGAGCACAAACACGTTCATCTGCACCACCGCTCGCCCCAAAATGGCCAGGCTGAGATTGATGAGCAGCACCGTTACCAGCACCGGCGCCGCGAGCTGGATGGCAAGGACGAAGGCCCCCTGCGTGATGAACAGGACATCCTGGAGAAGGCCGGACGACACCATGGCGCCGAACGGCGGCACGAGGTCGAAACTGCGGGCAATCGCCTGCACCACGACCAGGTGCGCATTGAGAGAGAGAAACACCAGGGAAGCGAGGAGAGTCTGAAAGTGACCGATGAGCGGCGCTTGCTGAAACGTCGTCGGGTCCAAGAGCTGGACGGATCCGATCCCCATTTGGATGCCGATCAATTCGCCGGCCAGCTCAATGCCGGAAAACACGAGCCGCACGGCCAGCCCCAACACCATCCCCATCAGGAACTCGCCGGCCAATCCATGCGCCATCGGCCATGCGTCGGTGGGCATCGCCGGCACGCGAACGAGCGGCAGGAGCACGAAGCCCAGCATAAGCACCAGCCCGGTCTTGATTTGCAACGGAATGGTCCGGCTGGCCAACACCGGCCACACCGAGATGATCCCGCTGACCCGGATCACAATCACCAGAAACACCTGAAACTGGGGAATGGCGAGATGTACGACCTGGGTCACGGCGGCTCCCGGATTCGGCCTCAATGCACATAATCGGGAATGCTGGACAGCAACGTGGTCATAAACGTGATCAACGTGCTGAGCATCCACGGAAAAAAGAGCAAGGCGGCGAGAAAGACCGCCAGAATTTTCGGCACGAAGGTTAACGTGGCTTCATTGATTTGCGTCATCGCCTGAAAGAGGCTGACGACCAGGCCGATGAGTAAGCTCAGACCCAACATGGGCGCGGAGACCAGCAGCATCGTTTCGATGGCCCGGCGTCCAATTTCAACGACCGTGTCCGGCGTCATAGTGTTTCCTCGCTCCGGCGCCGCGTGCGCGGCGAGCGGCTGGCAAGACTCATGTCCGTTGCCGTTGCCACGCCCCCTCGGCCACTCGCCTGTTCATTGAAAGCTCTTCATCATCGAGCCCACGACGAGGTACCACCCGTCGGCCAGCACGAACAGAATCAGCTTAAAGGGCAGCGAAATGACGACCGGCGGCAGCAGCATCATTCCCATCGACATCAGGACGCTGGCCACCACCATGT
>JBOHOS010000727.1:0-1950 GCA_050731295.1 Nitrospiraceae bacterium
CCATCAAACCAGGCAGCTGCGCCTTCTGATCGCCCACGCCTACGAGCATGTTCCTTATTACCGCAAGCTGTTTGATCGGAATGGGATTGAACCCAACGACATTCGACATGTGACCGACCTTGCGGCAATTCCGATCACCTCCAAGCAAGACCTGCAGCTCCTGCCGCCGGAGGAGATCGTGACGCATGGACAGGATACAAATCGCCTGGTTGTCCATAAGACCAGCGGTTCCTCCGGCGAACCGTTTACGATCCGACGCACCTGGTTTGAGGAGCGGGTTTTCTCCGCGTTTCGGGTGCGCGCCATGCGTGATCTCGGCTTACGCCTCACGGACAAGGAAGCCAGCGTCAGGCTGGTTCGACCCACGAATCCGTGGCACAACCAGCTTCCCCTGCGAATCCTTCGGGCACTGGGCCTGTTTCGCCAGATGTGGGTAGATTGCCGCCGGCAGTCGGAAGACATCATCCGGGCATTGCGGCAGTTCCGTCCCGACGTGCTGACCGGATATCCGGGGGCGCTGTCGTACCTGGCACAGATTGTCGGCAAAGACGATCGCCGTGTCATCCGTCCCCGATTCATCATAGTCGGTGGAGAGGTATTGACGCCGACCATGCGACGCTGGATCACCGACGCGTTTGCAGCCCCACTGTACGACCTCTACGGCAGCTTCGAATTCAACCTGATCGCGTGGGAATGCCAGAAGACCGGCGAGCTCCATACGTGCGACGACAGCTTGATCGTCGAAGTGCTGAAGGATGGCCGGCCTGCGGCCATGGGAGAGAGAGGCGAAGTGGTGGTAACAAGCCTCTGTTCGTTCGCGATGCCGTTCATCCGGTACCGGCTCGGTGACATCGTCACGAAAGGAGTAGAGACGTGTCGATGCGGACAACCGTTCTCCACGATACGGGCGGTCCAGGGACGCATGATCGACTACTTTGAGCTTCCCGGAGGCCGTGCGATCCACCCGTACGAGATTTCAGCGATCCTGAGACGAGACGCGGATTCGTGGATTCGCCAATTCCAGGTGACTCAGGAACGCGAAAATCGGATCATCTTGCGAGCGGTTCCAGCCGGCACTCCCTCCCTGGAACAACTGCTCTTACTCGAAGAGTCTGTCACCGCCCTGTTGGGGAAAGACATAGAATTTCGGGTGATCCTGGCGTCCGATCTCCACTTCGAATCAAGCGGTAAATTTCGGGTCTACCGTTCGTTGGTGAAGTCCGCTTACGACGGAATCGCCTGGGAACACACCAACCCCTCGGATCACCCTCTACCTGGAAGCAGGGCCGACAAGCCTGTCGATGGCTTCAGGCTGAGCCGAATGTCAGTAGAGTATCAGCCCGAGTTTGACGCAAAGAGCGGGGTCAGTTCAATCGTCGAAACCCTCGGCGGCGATCATAGCACCCAAATTTTTGTGCACGGCATGGATTCAATAGGAAACCCTGCCCAACTCGCGATCACCAAGCCGGGATTCCACAAGTATCCTGAAAGGGCTCTCGTCGTTGCGAGACCGAATGATTTCGTGTGCGTGTTAGACCGTGTGGACGACCGATATCTCCGGTTTCTTTCTACGCTGGGAGTCGGCCCTCACGAAGACAATATCATTGTCGCATCAAAGAGAGGTCACCGGAGCAGCTCCACATCCCTTTCGGATGTATTAATGAGCAATCATGACGCGCTTCTGGCGATTCGAGAGCGGGTCCAGCGCGACATGCCGGTGTTCGTGAACCCATTTCTCGCATCGCCAAAAGAATTCGAATTTGCGGACGCCTTGGGAACGGTGCTCGGACGGCATGTTCATGTACTCGGAGGACATTCGGACACAGTGGATTATGTCAACCAGAAGCACAACGCGAGGAGCAAAGCGCTTGAACTCGGCGTGCCGGTTCCCGAAGGAGAAACCATTGAACTGCAATTACGACAAGAGGGAACGGCTCTCGATATCGCCCC
>JBOHOS010000728.1:0-1299 GCA_050731295.1 Nitrospiraceae bacterium
CCAATAAGCCTTCTACGCTGATGTCTTCGTCGAGGTCTTCCCAGTGGATTCCTTGTCCTTTGCCGATGAGCCGCCAATTGTTTCGCTCTTGCGGGCTTCCATGCACCAGCCGCGGATACCAGCCGAGCGGCACAGAAATCGAACGCCCATCGTTCAAATCAACCCGTAACGTATCATCCGTCACTTTCACCTTTTCTGCTTCTGGGATCGCGATCTCAACCGTGGAAATAGTCATGCCAGGCCTCTAATAATATCGTGTGATTTGCGCGGACGAGTCTCTGTATTCGATTAATTTCTATTCTGGTAAATCCACCTATGGCTTGTAGTCGGATTGGATCGAGCCAGAACTTAGCAATTTTGGCCTCACGTTGAATATGCACATGCTGAGGTTCATCACGATCTCCAGCATAAAAGAAGAACCGGTATGGACCAACTCGAAGGACTGTTGGCATCGCACTTCTAATTTTCTGCCATTCAAGTCAGGCGACTACCAGTCGGTGAGCCAGGACCTTAATGTGATAACTCTAGATTGTCAATCTGTTAGCTCTGATCCGATTCCTTCTTATGTAACGATTGTCGGTGAGACAAGACTACAGATCGAGATGAGGTTCTATACGGGAGTAGGGGATGACGAGGTCTGACAATGGTGGCCTTTCTTCGCGTCTCTATGTCGGGCCCCGAGCCCATATTGCAGGGATAGTTATCCTGTGTGGTCTTCTCTCCGGCTGTCTGTCCCCCATCGCCATGCACCGCGCCGTCATTGAGTACGACCGGACGACAAGCCGGGTCGAGGCGGAATTGCTGCTGCTGAACATTGCGCGGGCCCGGCACTACCGTCCGGTGCATTTCACGGCGGTCTCCAGTGTCGCCGCGACGTTTGATTTTCGTATCACCGCCGGCATTACCGGCGGCTTCGGAAGGGCGGTCGATCCCGATCAGCGTCCGCTCACGCTCGATTACAGCACCACGGTGGCCGAGAATCCGACGATCACCATTATTCCGATCACCGGCGAGGAGTTTACCAAGCGGATTCTACGGCCGTTTGAAGAGTCGCATTTCGAGTTCCTGGCCCATCAGGAATTCGACATGAATATGGTCCTCCGGCTGATGGCGCGCTCGATCACGCTGGAGGGGGAAGACGGCCCCACTGTGCTGGTGAACGCCGCGTTGCAAAGAGAGAGCTATGCTGAGTTTCGGCGCCGGCTACTGCATCTGTCCGCGCTGGACTCTGCGCGCAAGCTGCACATTGAACCGGTCACCTATGAGGAGACGTTTCCGGTCGCACTGGACCGCGCGCTC
>JBOHOS010000729.1:0-4324 GCA_050731295.1 Nitrospiraceae bacterium
GGCTCGCTGACGGCGCTGCCGATCATCGAGACCCAGGCCGGCGACGTGTCGGCCTACATTCCGACCAATGTCATTTCCATCACCGACGGCCAAATTTATCTGGCGAGCGATCTGTTTTATTCGGGCATCCGGCCGGCCATCAACGTCGGCCTGTCGGTGTCCCGAGTAGGCGGATCGGCGCAGATCAAGACCATGAAGCAGGTCGCCGGCACGCTGCGGTTGGACCTTGCGCAGTATCGGGAGATGGCCGCGTTCGCACAATTCGGCAGCGAGCTCGATAAAGCGACACAGGCGCAGTTGGCGCGAGGTGTGCGGATGGTCGAACTGCTCAAGCAAGGACAGTACAAACCCATGCCCGTAGCCGATCAGGTCATCGCGATCTATGCCGGTGTGAACGGCTTCCTGGATGACGTGGCGGTGGATAAGATTCGCCAGTTCGAGGAGGATCTTCTCCATTACCTGACCCAGCATCATCCTCAGATCAAGAAGGATGTGGTCACCAAGGGCAAGATCGACGAGGCCTTTGCCACTGAATTGAAACACATCATCACCGCATTCAAGAAGAAGATGGGATATGGAGTTCAGGCCTAAGCCACTCACGACGACGCCATGCCGAGCCTTCAAAGCCTCCGCCGAAAAATCGGCGCTGTAAAGAATACGCAGAAGATTACCAAGGCCATGAAAATGGTGGCCGCGGCGAAGCTGAAGCGCGCCCAGGATCGCATCTTGGCGGCTCGCCCGTACGGTCATACGATGCGGGATGTGCTGGCCAACCTCAGCCGCCGAGTCAACCGCGCGGCGCACCCGCTTTTGCAGAAGCGCGCCGGCCGGTCGATCGAAGTGCTGGTCGTGACCAGCGATCGAGGACTGTGCGGCGCGTTCAACGCCAACATCATTCGAAAGGCCATCGAATTCATACGCGAAGCTGAATCGCACGGTGCGACGATGACGGTCAGTCTGGTCGGCAGGAAGGGACGGGAATATTTTCGTCGACGTCCCTGGCCGGTCCGGCAGCAGTGGCTCGGCGTGTTCGACCGGTTGAGCTTTGAGCACGGAATCGAGATCGGCCAAGACCTCAGCGAGCAGTTTGTGAAGGGCGCGTTCGATGAAGTGCATGTGATCTACAACGAGTTCAAGTCAGCCATCCAGCAACGCGTCATCGTCGAACAACTGTTTCCCATCGAAGCGATCGATTTCGGCGAGAGTACCGAGCGTCTTGGCGGGAGCTATTTATTCGAGCCGGACGAAGACGAGCTCTTAGCCGCGCTTCTGCCCAAGCACTTTCAGGTGCAGGCGTTTCGAATTCTTTTGGAATCATCCGCTGCCGAGCATGGCGCCCGAATGGCTGCGATGGATGGCGCCACCCGCAACGCCGGCGAGTTGATCAAGAAGCTGACGCTCTATTACAACAAGACCCGGCAAGCGGCGATTACCAAGGAACTGATGGACATCGTCGGCGGGGCCGAGGCGCTAAAATAAGTCAAGGCAAGAGGCTAGCGGTAAATCTTTCCGCCTCTTGCCTCTCGCCCCTTGCCCCGTGCCTGCGCGAAGCGAGAAAGGAGTGAGCTGTGAGTACAGGCAAGGTCATCCAGGTCATCGGGCCGGTGGTAGATGTGGAGTTTCCACCCGGCCAGCTTCCCTATATTTATAACGCGCTCCGAGTCGAGCAAAACGAAGACAAGGCCGCGGGTAAGCCTGAAGTCCGCCTCACCCTGGAAGTCGCCCAGCACCTCGGAGAAAACCGCGTGCGCGGAATCGCGATGTCGTCGACGGACGGATTGGTTCGCGACATGCCGGTCAACGACACGGGCGCCCAAATCACCGTCCCGGTCGGCCGCGAAACATTGGGACGCCTGATCAACGTGTTGGGCGAACCCGTGGACGAGAAAGGGCCGATCAAAGCCAAGAAGACGTATCCCATCCATCGTCCCGCGCCCCCGCTTGACGAGCAGGAGACCAAGACTGAAGTTTTGGAGACCGGCATCAAGGTTGTGGACCTGCTGGAGCCGTACTCCAAAGGGGGCAAGGTTGGGCTTTTTGGAGGGGCGGGAGTCGGGAAGACCGTGATCATCATGGAGCTCATCAACAACATCGCGCTCCACCACGGTGGGTTCTCGGTGTTCGCGGGTGTGGGCGAGCGCACGCGCGAGGGCAACGACCTGTGGATTGAAATGCAAGAATCGAAGGTCATCGATCCTGATGACTTCACCAAGTCTAAAGTGGCCCTGGTCTATGGTCAGATGAATGAGCCGCCCGGCGCGCGTCTCCGCATCGGGTTGACCGGCCTGACGATTGCCGAATACTTTCGCGACGAAGAAAACCAGGATGTGCTCCTCTTCGTCGATAACATCTTTCGGTTTACGCAAGCCGGGTCTGAAGTGTCGGCGCTGTTGGGCCGCATGCCCTCGGCGGTCGGCTACCAACCCACATTGGGTACCGAAATGGGCGCCTTGCAAGAGCGCATCACGTCCACGAAAAAGGGATCGATCACCTCGGTGCAGGCCATCTACGTGCCCGCCGACGATCTTACCGACCCGGCGCCGGCGACGGCCTTTGCGCACCTGGATGCCACCACCGTGCTCTCGCGGCAACTGGCCGAGTTGGGCATTTACCCGGCGGTCGATCCCCTGGACTCCACGTCTCGAATCCTCGACCCGCAGATCATCGGCGAGGAGCACTACCGTGTCGCGCGCTCGGTTCAGTCCGTGTTGCAGAGGTATAAGGATTTGCAGGACATCATCGCGATTCTCGGCATGGATGAGTTATCCGAGGACGACAAGATGACGGTGGCTCGAGCGCGCAAGATTCAGCGCTTCCTATCGCAGCCGTTCCACGTGGCCGAAGCCTTTACCGGCGCGCCGGGCAAATACGTCAAGCTCAAGGATACCGTGCGCAGCTTCAAAGAAATCGTCGAAGGAAAGTACGACGATCTCCCGGAGCAGGCTTTTTATATGGTGGGGACTATCGAAGAGGTCATCGCGAAAGCGGAGAAGCTCGGGTACAAGCGCGGATAACGTTAACCGTGAATCGTTCAAGGTACGACGTAGCTTTGAAATCGATTCACACTACCGGTCACGATTAACGGCAAGCGTAGAGTTCGGATGGCAGGCAAGATACAACTGGAAGTCGTCACTCCCGATCGTCTCCTGCTCAGTCAGCCGGTGGACGAAGTGATTGCGCCGGGGACGGAAGGCGAGTTCGGCGTGTTGCCGGGGCATTGTCATTTCCTCTCCATGCTCAAGGTCGGAGAGCTGCGCTATAAGATCAGCGATGTCTGGTCCTATATGTCGGTCCTTTGGGGATTCGCCGAAGTCACGCCGGCCAAAGTGACGGTCCTCGCCGAGGTCGCTGAGAAGGCGGAAGACATCGACGTCGAGCGCGCGCAAGCGACCGTAGAAGCCGCCGAGAAGCGCCTCGAAATGGGAGGCCTTCCCTCGGAGGTCGAAGAAGCGAAAGTGAGCCTCGAGAAGGCCCGCCTTCGCAAACGGATTGCCGAACGCACCCGAACGACCCACTCGTAACCGTTTTCCTTCCCGCCATAACCCGATTTGTCGGGTGCTTCCACGAGACTTGGACCTGCAAATTGTTCAACCTTTGCGCGTGGAAGTGCTACAATTAATCTGTCGAGCCCAACGGCCACAGAGCCGGTCAACCTGACGGAGAGGCCTCATGACGAACCAGAGCCAGCGCACACCCGTCAAGGGATCGCAAACGATCCTGGTCGTTGATGACGATCCATCAATGGCGCTCCTGTGCCGCACGAAACTTGAACAAACGGGATTTACAGTGCTGGAAGCGTCGGGTAGCTCGGAAGCCTTAAAGGTCTGCAGCGAGTACCCCGGCCAGATCGACCTCCTGCTCATCGACCTGCTCCTTCCTCCGCCGGGATTCTCACTCGCGCCTGCTTCCAACCAGTTTCCTCGCGTTCACGGCCATCTGCTGGTTGAACGGCTTGTGGCGATAAAGAAGGGCGTTCGTGTACTTCTCATGTCCGCGCTCTCCGATCAGGAGCTGAACGATCGTGATATCTCCGTTGGAAACCTGCCGTTCATACGGAAGCCATTCACCATGGAGGCCTTGCTGGAAAAAATGCGGGACGTGCTGGCCGCTCCGCCCTCCGTCGTCGCGAAGAAAGACGCGAAAGATAAAGAAACCGACCAGAAGGACGTTCACTGGTACGACTGACCTGGTCCGTTCGTCCGCCATCCTCACAGTGCTTCTTGCCCCCGCGTTCGAATCACGTGATCACTCTTGCGCCTTGTGCTGCTCAACAGTAAAATTCTGCGGCCGTCCCCATTCAGCCCGCTCACTCGCAGGGAGTATC
>JBOHOS010000730.1:0-1794 GCA_050731295.1 Nitrospiraceae bacterium
GATATTCGGTTGACACGCAAAGAATTCGACCTGCTCTGGCTCATGAGTTCAGACCCTGGAAAGGTATTTGACCGAGAAGATCTGATGACCCGAGTGTGGAAAGAGAGTAGCGTAGAATCCCGGACCATCGATGCGCATATCGTTCGTCTCCGTAGAAAACTCCAATCGAAGAAGGGCGCTCCTTCTCCCATAGAAACAGTGTGGGGCCTTGGTTACAGGCTGAAAGTTTCTTCCCGCTAAGGGAGAGCGTTTTTTCTTGTCTTATCTTCGCGGGGTCTCTGCGGCTTCACGGCGGAGTTACGCCATTATCTCACATACCGAATTCTGCCCTCTTCACAGACTGACAAGGGACTCGTGCTCATGGCTTCAAGCAACAGATCTCGCAGCGTGAGCTGACGCTCAACACGGTCTTCAGCCTTTGCAAACATTGTGTAGCCATCCCCCCCATCAGCGAGAAAGACATCGGTTGTGACTGAATACGGCCGGCTCGCGTCCAATGGTCGTTGGCCCACGATGACCTGCCGAACGCGCGAACCGGGCGGGGCCGCGAGGTCGTAGCTGATTGCCAGCCCGGACACCTGGAGAAAGCGCCCGTGCGTGGCGGGCAGCAGGCTCACGCTGTTCTCCAGAGCGCTGAGCAACTGCTGACCCGTGACGATAAACGTGATGAGCGAAGAGGGAAACGGTAAAACCTTCAGAATGCGCTTGAGATTCACCGGTCCGAGCGGAATGCTGTCTCGAATCTGCCCGCTGTTGAGCAAGGCGACATCCGTCCCGAATTTCGCGCGCATGAGGTCTGCCAACAGGCTACCGAGGTTCGTCTCACTGGATCGAATCCGGCTGTTTTCTCCATCCAAGGTCACCATCGACCTGCCAACGACCGTCCCCGCCTGTTCCTCCAGCTTCTGAGTGTAGGATTCAATGAGCGCCTGAACCGTCGGATCCGTTGGAATCCCATCGGTCACGAGCACATTTCGGGCTTTTGCCGATCTGATCTTCCGGTGAGTCCCCTCCGCCTGCTCGCCAATCACAAGGTCCAACCGGCCGATCGTACGTCCCTGTCGGTGGGTTTTTACGAACACCCGGCTTGAAGGTTCCTGTTCCGCAGCCGTTCCCGTTGCTGAGCTGGACCGCAAGCCATCGAAACCGGGCGTGTGTCCCCCGATAATGACATCCACTTCGGGCGCCTCGGCAAGAAGCAGCATGTCTTCATCGGTCTCCTCATGGGTTATGGCGACGACGAGATCCACCTGTTGATTCTCTTTCAGGCTCCGAGCTAGGGCACGGGCTGTTTCGATGGGATCGTGTAGTTCGAGCGCCTTGGCTGCCTCACGATGAACCATGTCGGGGAAATTCCTTCGTCCCAGGAGACCGATCAGTCCGATCGACAGACGTCCAACTCGCACCACCGATGATGCGTGGCACGGCAGTTCCGGGCCCCGTGTCATCAGATTCGAGCAGAGAATAGGAAGCTGAGCCTGCTTCCCAAGACGACGCAAATGATCGAGTCCAAAATCAAATTCGTGGTTGCCGGCCGCCATGGCTTGATAGCCCATGAGATTCATCGCGCCGATGTCCGGCTCGCCGCGAAAGAAAGAAGACAGCGTCGTTCCAATCAAGATATCTCCGGAGTCGACTAGCAGCAATCCATCCGTCTCCCGCCGAATAGCGGCTATTAACGCGGCGCGCGCCGCCATTCCCCCGACCTTCGTTTCACCTGGAGATTCGATGGGTAGCAGCGACCCGTGGTGTTCACTGGTGTGGAGAATAGTCAGCTTCTGCTCGCCGTATGAC
>JBOHOS010000731.1:0-3377 GCA_050731295.1 Nitrospiraceae bacterium
GATGAATGCAATTGATCACGAAATCAGTACCATCGGGCCCGACGGGCTTGATGGGGTCTTGCGAAGGATCACCGACGGGGCGGCCGATCTGCTGCAGGCCGATGTCTGTCTCGTGATGCTGCGGAACGACCAGATGGGTTGCTGGATCGTGGAGGCGGCCTCGGGCGAATGGAACGACCGGTTGCATAAGTCCGTCATGTTGTGGGAGGAGTTTCCGGTGTCGGTGCGGGCCTTTGAGACGGGGCAGCCGGCGATCGGGGAGGACTTGCGGAGCGATCTTCGACCCGAAGTCGCCCGGCGGAATCAAATCGGAGAGAGCATGCTCTCGATTCCGCTGCGCGCGCAGGGTGTGCCCTTCGGGGTGCTGGTCCTGCTGAAAGAGAAAAAGGTCGCCTCCGGTCATTGGAACGTCCGGGTGGCAAAAGAGTTTGCGGATGTCGCGGCAATCGCCATGACCAACGCCCGTCTGTACGAAGCCTTGCAGCAGAAAGGGAAAGGATACGAGTCGCGCTTGCGCCATCTCGAATACATGGCGGAGATGCTCGCGCATGACCTCAAAGCTCCCAGCCAACGGATGGAGGGATTGGCGTCGGCGTTGCTGTCTGAATATGGAGGACAATTGGATGACCGGGTTGGCCGGTGGCTTCATTTGATCGAAAAGAACGGGAAGGAACTGGCCGGCCGCGTGGAAAACATTCTGAACCTGGCTCTGGTAGGCGCGCGGCATGAAGCCATTGGGGCGGTGGATCCTTCACTCATCCTCCACGACGTGCTGAATGAACGGGCCGAGGAACTGGCGGCGCAAGGGGTGCGGGTTCAGGTCGATCCCATGTTCCCGATGGTGGCGTGCCACGGAGCCTATCTGCGACAGATTTTTGACAATCTGATCTCGAACGCCATCAAGTTTGCCGGAGACCACGTCGATCCTCAGATCAAGGTCACGGCCCAACGAAAAGACGATCTCGTGCATATGTCCGTGAGCGATAACGGAGGCGGCATTCCTTCTCAGCATCGCGCGCGGGTGTTCGAGCCCTTCGTCCGCCTGAACCATCGAGCTTCCGGCAGCGGAATCGGGCTCACGATCGTGAAGCGCATCGTGGAGCTCTATGGGGGAAGCGTCTGGATTGATTCGCAGGAGCCCCCCGGCTGTACGATCACATTTACGCTTCCGGTGTTGGGCGATCTTTCCGTTCCCCGGTCGATCGGGCATTTGGGCCTCGCGACCGACCAGGAGTCTCCAACAGCCTAGCGCTTGCCGGCCGGGGTGAATCACAGGGGGGTGTTGTATGTCGAGTGCGGCATCGACGGCTATGTCTCTCTCGCGAGCGACGCGGGGCGCATTTACCATCCTGCTGGTGGAAGATAACCCGACCGACACGGAACTGCTGCTTCGCTCGATCGAGCAGGCAGACCTGAAAGCTCTGGAAGGCGATGTGGAACTCGAGGTCCGCGCCACCGCCGAGGGCGCGTTGCAATTGCTGGGCGAGCGGCCGGTGGATCTCGTGCTGACGGATATGGTGCTGCCCGGCATGAGCGGCCTCGATCTGGTCGGGCAGATTCAGACCATCGATCGGCACCTGCCGGTGCTGATCATTACCCATATGGCCGGCATTCAAACCGCCGTGGACGCCATGCGGCGCGGCGCCTACGATTATATCGTCAAACCCGTCAATCCCACCGATCTCGGTATGCGCCTGCACCGGGCGATCCGCATCTCGGAAATCCTTCGCCGCAATTCGGCGTTTGAGCGCATCATGCGCCAGGACTCACAGGCCGGAAGCCTGGTTGGAACCAGCAAGGCGTTCCAGAGCGTGATTCGGCAGATCAGGGAAGCCGCCCAGGTGCGCTCGACCGTGTTGATCAGCGGGGAGACCGGAACCGGAAAAGGTCTGATCGCGCGGGCTATCCATGAGCAAAGCCGTGAGCGTGAGAAGCCGTATCAGGTCATCGACTGCGCGACGATTCCGGAGGGCATGGTGGAGAGCGAACTGTTCGGTCATGTGCGCGGAGCGTTTACCGGCGCGGTCGCCGACAAACCGGGCCTCATCGAATTGGCCAACGGCGGCACGGTGTTTTTGGATGAGATCGAAGATCTGCCGCTGCCTCTCCAATCGAAGCTCCTGCGCGTGTTGGAAGATAACGAGGTCCGCCGGGTAGGGGGAACACAGGTCAAGCGCGTCGACATGCGATTTATCGCCGCCACCAATCAAGAGCTGGATGAGAAGATCCGAAGCGGCACCTTCCGAAAGGATCTGTATTATCGCTTGGCCGTGATTGTCATTCGAGTGCCGCCGTTGCGGGAGCGGATCGACGATATCCCGGTGATCGCACGGCACCTGCTCGCACAGTTCGGGAGAGAAATGGGAAAGTCCCATTGCTACTTCGACACCTCCGCCATCACGGAATTGACGGCGTATGCGTGGCCGGGGAATGTGCGGGAGCTTCGCAATGTGGTCGAGCGGGCGGTGATGTTGGCGACGGAGGATAAGCTGACGCAGGCCGATATCCAGGCCTTGCTTCCGTCGGGAAAGAAAACCGGTCTCACAGAGGCGGGAGCGACCTATGCCACCTTGCCATACATGGACGCGAAGGCCAAGATGTTAGATGAATTTACGCAGGCCTATCTCAAGGCCAAATTGGCGATGCACGATGGCCACATCACGCGAGCGGCCGAGGACAGCGGCATTCCCCGCCAGCATTTTTCTCTTCTGATGAAACGCTATCTGGACCGAGACTAGTCAGCAGGACAGAAAACCGGTTCTGCGTGAACCGGCACCTTTGGGTGACACTCCTCCATCGATCGCTTCATGAGCAAGCCCTTCAACTCCGGCCCCGTTTCGTAATTGTAACCATTGACGATGTCGCGGCGGCCCATATGGCGTGCCGACCATTGAAAATCAGGACAAAACGAAGGCATCGTCAGAATCGAGATGCGTGAACATGCCGATATGCGCGTGTAAGTCATTGAATTACAATACCCGTAGGCCATTCACTCTCTTGGGCGCATAGTTTCATATTCATCCGGACGACCAACCAGGCAATCCGCAGCGCTCAGTTCAACCAGAGAGATAAAACTTATCGAGAACTATCAATGTGTTATAAATTTTTTTCTATTGGTTCCATTTAGGTCGATTCATGGCAGTGACCTTGCTGTTCTACTCTGAGCCGGGTGCCGGTATTTTGTTTGTGTCTGTACATGCATCCAAGTGATCCAAGTGAAAGGAGGTGATTCAAGAGTGTAAGGGCAGTAGGTCAGTCGGTCTGTAGTCAGCCATCAAGCAGGAGGTGTCAGGATGTTTTTGTCACGGAGACAATTTTTAAAGGTATCGGCCGGGACGGTGGCGGCGGCGGCGATCGCGGATAAGGCGCTCGCGCTG
>JBOHOS010000732.1:0-15081 GCA_050731295.1 Nitrospiraceae bacterium
GGCGCATGAATAATCCCTTTGAAATGCGTCTTCCCGCCGGACGTCATAATCGCACGACCAACAGGAATCGGAGCCTGCCGCCTAGCCTCTTCATCTACCTCATGGCCAGCGGCGCGCTTGATGACTCCGGCGACGCCGCCGCCCATGATTCCAAGGCTGTTCGCGGCATTGACGATCACGTCCACATCTACATCGAGGATGCTGCCGTGGACGACTGTGATCTGAAGGGACACGGTTGCTCATCCTTTTCGAGATCATGCCCTCGTCAGCCCAACCCGCCGATGATCTTCCGGTAGTCATCTTCTGAATAGGCCCGAAGGGTCGTCGTGCGAACATTGCCGACGGCCCCGATTTTCAACACGAAACTCGCCAATTTCTCATCAGATGGCATCTCGATAATCAACACCGCATCATACTTACCCTGTGTCATGTAGAAGGTCTTCAGTTCGCCTCCCATCTCCTTGATCGTCTTTCTGGCCGCATCCAGCCGTTTCGGCGAGTCCTTGACGCTCCGGATTCCCTGTTCGGTCCAGTTGATGAACACGAGGTAGATAGCCATGGCGAACCTCCTTTTCTTAACAGGATGCTGAAAAAGGCCACATTCCACCCGCCCTGCCCCAGGCGACTATTCCACCCGCCTAGCCCCGAGCTGGCCAAGACCAGCTCTTTTACCCGTGGGACGCCCCTTCCAGGGCTTCGTTCGTCTTCTCTGTCCAGCTTTGCTGGATAGTTGCAGTTCTTGCAGTTTTTCTCTCCTATAAAGAATATAAAGAAATTGATAGCGCCTCGGATGGAAGGGATGGGGCGGGCGACGCGACGAACAAGGAGCGCCACGTTTGCGCACGCCGGCGAGTGCTGAGCCGGTTGGGCCTTCGAGGCTTTCGCCATAGCGGGAACCAACACTATTAGGAGCAATGAGGCTGTCGCGTGCGACGGCTACTTCACCCTCCCTCCCCGAGCCTGCCAAGACAGGACTCTCTTCCCATGGCGCCGCAGCGGCGAAGCGTCATAGTCGCATGCGGCCAAAAATATGATGCAGCTCGCGGTATAATTTCAACGCATGATTGGCGAGCGGGAAGTGTCCGTCCTTCTGAAGCCGACTTCACGTTCACTCCACCTGCAGCTTAATTTCCGCCACCTCTCCGAAAGACGACAAGACGGCGGCTGTTTCCGGCGGACCGACGGCCAAAATCTTCATCCGGTCGGGATGGAAGTGAACGCGGGCCATCCGCAGGAGATCGTCCTTGGTCAGCTTCATCACCCGATCCCGCAACTGCTGGAGAAAATCCTTGGGCAGGCCGTCATACTCGAGTTCCACCAGGTGATTGACGATGCTCGCCGGACTCGTGAAGGAAAAGACAAACGAGTTCACGAACGCGTCCTTCGCTTCCTGTAATTCTTCATCGGTCACCGGCTGCTCGCGAAGCCGCTCGACATTGGCCATCAGGCGGGTGATTGTCTCTCTGGTCGAAGCGGTTTTGGTCTCCGTCCGCATGGCCCACACTCCCTGCGCGTGCGATCCGACCCGGAGCACGCTGCCGACCGAATAGGCCAGCCCCTGTTTGGTGCGCACGTCCTGGAACAGCCGGCTTCGAAACGAGCCGCCGCCGAGAATATCATTGAGGAGCACGAGTCCCGCGTAATCCGGATCGTTTTCCTTGAGCGTAAGATGTCCGGCTCGAAGGTGAGTTTGGGTCGTTCCCTTGCCGATAAAACGAAGATCCCGGTCTTGCGCCACGGTCACGGGCGGGAATACTACGGGCGTAATCTTGCCCTGCTTCCAGTCGCCGAAGACATCGCGCAGCTTGGCCAACATGTCGGCCTTCACGAAGTCTCCCGTCACGCCGAGAATGATTCCATTGGGATGTACCGTCGCGGCATGGAACGCCAGAACGTCATCCCTCGAGATGCGCGAGATGGACTCCACGGAGCTTTCGCGCGCGAACGGATGGGTCGGCCCATACACCAGCTTGGCGAATTCCCGCCCCGCAATCGACTGAGGCTTATCCTGGCGCCGGCGAATCATTTCTTTCGCCTGCAATTTCGCCAGTTCCAGTCGCGCCGGCTCGAACGCCGGCGCCCGGAGCACGTCCGCCAGGATCCGGAGCCCGCGATCCACGTCCTTTTGCAACACGTCCAGGGTGGCGACTCCGGACTCGACTCCTATGGCGACGGACAGCTGGGCAGCCAACCGTTCCAGTTCTTCATCCAGGTCGGCAGCAGCGGTGTGTTGGGTTCCGCCGCTTCGCATCGTCGCGCCTGTGATCGAGGCGAGTCCGACCCTCTCGGAGGGATCGAGCCATCCACCCGACTTGACGGTGGCGCTGATGGTGATCAGCGGCAGCTCGTGATCCTCCAACAAGTACACGACCATCCCGTTTTCCATCACTATCCGATCCGGATCAGGCGGGTGAAATTCCACCGGTTCGAAATGCATCTGTCTGGGATCGGCGGACGGCGCGGCGACCGAGATGTTCTGTTCCGCCAAGGCGAGGGCCGGCAGGTAATCATCGACACCAAGAGAAAACAGCGTGATCAGAACGGCGATGAACCACAGGCGGGCAACGGGCATCATCTGGTCGGATCGCCGAGTCATGGCATCACCAACGACGCATTGGCCGACGTTTGACGTAAGCCGTAGGGGGGCTTCGTGCTTGCGGCCGGTTTCACCAGCGAGGCCACGGTCCGGTTAGAGCGGACCAGATACTGGGACGCAACCCGTTGAATGTCGGCCGGCGTCACGGCGGCAATGCGGTCGCGCGCCGTCAACAGATACCGCCAATTCTTGGCGACGGTTTGATAGAAGGCCAACGTCGACGCGAGCCCGCTGTTGGACCGAAGCGCTCGCAACAGCTCAGCGTCCAAATTGTTCAACACCTTTTGCAATTCCATCGGCGTGACGGGCTCCGTTTTCAACCGCTCGATTTCCTGATCAATCGCCGCTTCCACGTCTCGAGTCGTATGCGGCGCCAACGGCGTGGCGCTGATCACGAAGAGATTCGGCGCCTGCGACCCCGGGAAACTGGATTGTGTATCGATCGAGGCGGCCACGCGTTTTTCTCGAACCAGGCGCGTATAGAGGCGGGAGGTTCGCCCCTCCGACAAGACGGAATCAATGACATCGAACACGTCATCATCGGGGTGCCCCAGCGCGGGCTTGTGGTACCCGAGCAGCAAAATCGGTTCCGCGTCGAACTCCACCTCCACGCGCCGCTCCCCTCGCTGCGCCGGCTCCACCGTCACCACCTCCGGCGGGGGGGCCGACGCCGGAATCTTGCCGAATGTCCGCTCGATCAAGCCGGCGACTTCCGAAGGGATGATGTCCCCGACAATCGCCACGACCGCGTTGGCCGGCGAGTAGTAGGTCCGAAAGAATTGCTGTGTCTCCGCCGGCGTCAATGACTGGATATCGGACGCCCAGCCGATCGTCGGAAAGCCGTAAGGATGCGCCAGAAAGGCCGCCGACGCAAAGGCTTCATACAGCGAGCCGGCCGGGCTGTCGTCCGTTCGCAATCGCCGTTCTTCCAAGACGACGGCGCGTTCCTTATAGAATTCGCGCAACACGGGGTTCGCCATGCGATCGGCCTCGACGGCCGCCCAGAGCGGCAGCCGGTTGGCGGGCAGGCTCACCGTATAGCGCGTGACATCCTTGCCTGTCGACGCGTTCAGGCCCACGGCCCCATGGCGCTGGTAGAGCTGCGCCAGCTCGTTGCCCACCACCCACTCACCGGCTCGATCCTGCGTCTCCTTAAAGGCCTGGCGTAATTGCTGCAGAGCCGGCGAATCGTCCTGACCCTTCTCCCGCAATTGTTCGCGTATGGTCTCGATCTCCTGATTGAGTCGATCCAGTTCAGCCAGGTACGGCCGTTCCCGTTCGTAATCCTTCGTCCCCAATGTCCGCGTGCCCTTGAAGGCCATGTGCTCGTAGAGATGCGCGATGCCGGTCATTCCGTTGTGTTCGTTCATGCCGCCGACCCCGAAGGTCACATTGATGGACACGACCGGCGCCTGGCGCCGCTCGACCATGAGAAGGGTCAGGCCATTCGCCAGCCTCTGTTCAATCACCCGCTCGGCCAGTCCGGGCGCATTCGCGCTCTGCGAGACCAACGGCAGGGCGAGGGCTGCGCTCAGAACGAAAGAGAGCGTCAAGAAGATCCGACGTCGCATCATGTGAACAACTCCGTTAATTCTTCCGGTTTCTCGATGAACCAGTCCGGCCGGCAGGCGGTCATTTTCTCGCGATTGCCCATGCCATATCCTACCGCACATACACGGATACCTGCATTATGGCCCCCGTTAATATCATTCGTGCTGTCTCCGATCAGAACGGCTCGATCTTTCTCCACGCCCAACACTTCCATGATCTTGAGCAGCATGCCGGGCTCGGGTTTCAGGCCATATCCATTGTCCCCGCCGACGACATGCGCAAAGTGATGGGCCCCCAGTCCTTCAAGGATCTTGGTCGTATACTCCAGGGATTTGTTCGTCGCGACGGCCTTCTGCTTATCGGCGTAGTGCGTCAGCACGGTTTCAATCCCGGGATAGAACTTCGTGCAATCGAGGCAGTGGGTCAGGTAGTGTCCGCGGAAGATTTTCAGCGCTTCCTGGTACTGATCGAGGTTCTCTTCGCCGACCGACAGACGCAGCAGCCGCTTGACGCCGTCACCGACGAAACTAAAGATCTCATCCTGATCGCGGACCGGCAGGTCGAGATCTTTCAGCGTGAGATTGACACTCGCCGCAATGTCCCATTTAGATTCGATCAGCGTGCCGTCGAGGTCAAAGATCAACAGGTCGATCAGGGTCCTCGCCATCATTGCGCCTTCTTTAACTCATCCCTGAGCGTGGCCAGCGCCGAGAGTCGAGAGGGTTCCGTTTCTTCGACCATGGCCTGGCGCACAAAGTTCACCACACGCTTGAACCCGACGTGAGGAGGAATCATGGGCTCGACAATCCGCCAATACCCTCCGACGGCCTTGATCCGAAATCCGATCCGTTCCACCTGCGCTTCGGACAAGAACGTGGCTTTGTCCAAGTACACCGATCCCACCACTTTGAACTCAACGGGTATCACCACGTCCAAGTTATTTTTCACATCCCACTGCTGAATATCTTCCACCACCTCATACGCCGTCACCACGACCACGCGCCCCCATACCGGCTCTTCCTTCCAGTCGATGTACGGCTTTTGCGCCTCCCATGAGATGGCCTCGAGCCGCGCCCCCTTGATATCCAGCGAGAGATACTTCTTGAGCAAGATCGACGGATCTTTCCCCAGCGCCCCCGTCTGCCCAAAGCCATCTCCGGAGCCAACCAGCAGCGCCACCAACACTGTCAGAGACAGAATGGGCTTCGTCAAGGACATCACCACTTCCCGATCACGCTCTGGAATACGGAGGATTTCGCCATATTATCCTATCCCCTTCCACCCACTCTCAGGGGAGCGGCTGGGCTTGCTTCTATTGCGCGCGTTCACCGAGCACATTCTTATCGTGCGCGGTGCGCGAGCACGGAAGTAAGCCCAGTCGCTCCCCCTCTTCACCCCACTTCATGCAGCTTCATCAGATTCGTGCCGCCCTTCCGGCCGGGCAACGCCCCGGATACGATGACGATGCGCTGCCCTTTTTCGACCAGACCTTCACCCTTCAAGCGCCGTTCCACCTCGCTGATGCGTGTGTCCGTCTCGACGATGAGCGGCATGGTATGCGGGATCACTCCCCAGTACAGCGCCATCCGTTGCCGGACGGGCTCACAGGGAGTAAAAGCAATCACCGGCGCTGCCGGCCGCTGTTTCGAGAGCAGCCGGGCGGTCGGGCCGGATTCGCTGAAGACCACGATGGCCTTTGCGTCGATGGCGGCGGCGGCCGATGACGCGGCGGCACAGGTCGCTTCGGTGAACGTGACATTGCGCCCCGGCTCAGCGCGCCGGATCACCCCCGGCTCTTTCCCTGCCTCCGCCGCCCGCACAATGCGATCCATGACCCGAACCACCTCAACCGGATAGAGCCCCATCGCCGTTTCAGCGGAGAGCATGACGGCATCGGTCCCATCAAAGACGGCATTGGCCACATCCGAAGCTTCCGCGCGGGTCGGCCGGGGATTGTGGGTCATCGATTCCAGCATTTGGGTTGCCGTGATGACCAGACATCGGCGGCGTTTGGCTTCTGCGATCAGCCGCTTTTGAAGGATCGGCACGGCCTCAGGTCCCATCTCGACTCCCAGATCGCCTCGGGCGATCATGATCCCGTCGGCCCGGTCCAGAAGCGACTCCATACAGTCTACCGCCTCCCGCCGTTCGACCTTCGCAATCACCGGCACGTCCCCGCCGGCTTCCTGAATGAATCTATTGGCGGCCGCCACGTCTTCGGGTCCCCGGACGAACGAGAGCGCGACATAATCCACCCCCTGCGCGATCCCGAATCGAAGATCCTCACGGTCCTTTTCGGTGATCGTCGGCGAGCTGATCGCTGTGCCCGGGAGGTTGAGGCCCTTGTAAGAGGTGACGTGCCCGCCGGTGATCACGCGGCACTCAACGGCGGATTCCGACACGCGATCGACCCTCAGCTCGATGAGCCCATCATCGATCAATACCCGCGCATCACGGCTAACGTCATGCGCTAAACGGGAATAGGTCACGGGGATCTTCGGCTCATCGGCCGGCACGTGTGGATGAGGGGCAGCGTCGGCGGGTAACAGATGCACGATCTGGCCGGACACAAGATCGAGGCCCGCCGGGCTGAGCTGACCGACACGAATACGCGGACCCTGGAGGTCTTGAATGATCGATACGGCGGCGCGGCGGCGGGCCGCGGCCTCGCGGATCGCTTTGATCGCTCGGCCATGCGACTCATGCGTCCCGTGGGAAAAGTTGAGCCGAGCCGCATCCATGCCGCCTTCAATAAGCCGGTCCAGCATGGCCGGAGAGTCGCTGGCCGGCCCGATGGTGCACACGATCTTCGCTTTTCTCATAACTTCTCAGCTTGCGAAACGGTGAGGCATTCTAACAAAGGGGGTACGGGCTCGCAATGGAACTATATGGCCGGCACGGCGGGAGTCGTTGAGATCCCTCTTGTCGCGTGCTATCGTTTTCCCGTCTCGCCGCGCTGCCCCCAATCTGAGTCGATGCGCATGCGCCATGCCCTGACAGCCATCCGACTGGTCATTCTCGCCGGCTTGGTTGTGCTGAGCGGTGTGGCGGTCGGGATCGCGTTCGCCCAGGCGGTCGAGGGCGTGACGCCAAGCGCGCCCTCGGTCGGAGATCAACGCGTCCCACCGCCGCTCGACGAAACCGACCCGAAGCCGAGCCCGGGCGGCGAGCAGCCGGCGGATCACGGCTTTCTGAAAGAACCACCTCCCAAAGCCCATGCGGTATTGGAGGCGATTCAAAAAAGGCATGGCGAACCGCTCCCCGGCTATGTCGGGGGACGATTCTTTCACAATCGGGAGCGGAGACTGCCCCCGGGACGCTATCGCGAGTACGACGTCAATCCCAAAGTATCCGGCAGGAATCGCGGCGCCGAGCGGCTCGTGATCGAACAAAGGACGGGAAAGGCCTACTATACGGATGATCACTATCGGACCTTTACCCCGATGAATTGAGGAACCATGCCCGCTGATCACCATTTGAGATCGGTTGAACCGCCGTGGGTTGAACTCTTGGTGCTGAACGAAGGAGAGCGCTATGACCCCGTCGTTCACCTGCCCGATGGTTTTCTGGTGCGGGTCGTCCACGGACGCAAATGCAAAACGAAAAAGGGACTGCTCTCGGAATTCGCGCGCGTGTTGGACTTCCCCTCCTATTATGGGAAGAATTGGGATGCCCTCGATGAATGCCTGACGGACCTGGAATGGCTGCCTGCGCAAGGCTATTTACTCGTCATCACCGATGCCGAGCAGGTCTTGCGTCACCATCATGAAGATTACCGTGATCTCATCCGCATCCTGCAATGGGCGGGGAAAGAATGGGCCACGCCGCAGACCGATGGCCGGTCTCGCCCCGCGATCCCCTTTCATGTTCTCTTCACGGTCCCCGATGCACAGAAGGCGAAAGGAAAAAACTGGGACCTCCCACGCGTCCAGCGCTAAGGACTACATGCTCTGCATTGACAGCGAGAGAGGAGGCGACTACGATCACCACTCGCTCAATCATCTCTGGGAACAGAGGCGGGGAGAGGAATCGACGCGTCTACATTCTTATCCAAGGAGGCAGACCATGGGCATGTTCGATCAACTCGCGGGTCAGGTCGGCACTATGTTGGGCGGTAGCGAGGGTGGCCAGGCCGCTTTGATGAAAGCCGTCCTTCAGATGTTGAGTCAAGGCGACTCCAGCGCGGGATTGGCCGGGTTAGTGAAGGGGTTTCAGGCCAATGGCCTCGGCGACATTGTGTCGTCCTGGGTCAGCACGGGTCCGAATTTGCCGATCTCGGCCCAGCAGCTTCAACAGGGACTGGGCATGCAACAGATCCAGCAGTTCGCCGCCAAAGCCGGGCTCTCCCCGGATGCCGCGAGTGGTCAGTTGGCCAACCTGCTGCCCGGCCTGGTCGACAAACTCACGCCCGAGGGGAAAATTCCCGACGCGGGCGGGCTGGAGCAGGTTTTTAATTTGCTCAAGGGCAAACTGGGATGAGGTTGGTGGACTCGCCCTTTTGGCAGGTCCGACTCTCCTCGTCTATCCGCCTGGGATGAAAGACACGAGGGATTCAACCCTTTCGGCTCTGATGCGAGCAACGCGGTCCATTCTCTTCCCGCGCGAGAATGCGCGGTCGCGCAAGCGCGAGAGATCGAAGTCAGACAATCGTTGAATTGGCCTAATAGATCCCGTTTTGTCGCTGATGGGTCGCCTTCACTCCCCCCGCCAGTCGGACATGATCAACGTGGTTCCGCGCACGGTTCCTTCGGCCGTAATCGTTTTGCCTACAAGTTGATCCTGCGCCGGATCCGAAAAGGGATTTCCGCCCTGCCGCCGCAGGACGAATTCACCGGTGTCGGTGACCAGCACGACGCCATGGTGTTCGCTCTTCGAACCCACCCCGATCGGTTTCTTGATGACCGTCCCTTTAAATTGCATGCTCCGGCTGTGGAGGCGCCGCAATCGCAGAACCTCTCCGTCCCCCACCGTGGCCGCCACCACGACGATGCGGCGAACGTTGGGAATCGGGAGTCCGGCGAGAACCGATGACCAGATGGACCGTCGCAGAGTCCGTCAATCTCAGCTTCGCTGCCTTCACAGCGTCCTTTACCGGAACCTGTATGGCAAACGAGGCTGTCGTAAACTTCGTCAACTTCGACTGGCGGGCCGCCTGCTGGAGGATACGCTTGACCTTCGATGGCGGCCTGATTGCGGGTTTCTTTTTCGCGACGCCGGCGGTCTGCGCCATCAGCCCGTTACGAACGAGTTGCTCGCGGCGAAGCGCGCGGCCAGCGGTCAACCCATCAGTCCGCTGGAAGGCCGTGTGGAAGACCTTGGTCCGGCTTAAGGCGTGGTGGGCCGGCTGCACCGGATGGATGGAAGGGTCGCCTAGGAGATTGAACTGGGCCAGCGTTTTCACATCAGTGGGGTCCAGCATGGTCGCTGATTGAATGAAGCGCTGGCGGGCCACCAATGCCGCGAGGCCGAGCGAGGCTCCGTTCAGGACTTCTTGGAGAAAGAACTGGCAGATGAGATCCGCAGCGCGGTTGCCCTCACTCGGGCCATACGCAATCGTGAGCTGCCGAAAAATCCATAGGCGTTGTTGCGCAGGTAGGTATTGCAGATGCCGGCCTGCCCTTGCGCGTCCGCCGGATTGTACAGCTCGGCCCCATAACAGCACTCCGCCGAGACGACCGTCCCTTCGGCCACGTTTCCATCGAGATGGACCGCAGCGTGCGCCTTCGGAAAACTATTCCCTTGCTGCCCATAGAAGATGGTAAGTCAGGACAGCCGAACGTCGAGGGCCGTCACGGTATCGCGGTCTTGGCGGATTCTCACCTTATGCCGTCACGGGCGGGCGGTCAAGGAGGATGCTGCGCCTCCAGCCGCTCCACATGCTCGACACAGACGCCATGCGTTTCCTGCGGATCAGCGAGCGGGGGTTTCTCCCTCACCAATGCCGGCTTTCCCTCCTTTTGACACCAGGAACACATCACTTTCATGGTGATCCTCGTCGCGCTATGTCTCTCAGACACTAGGCGGTCTCCATTCGCTACTCCTACTGCAAAACCCTTACAGCAAAACACGTTCCATCACCCTATTCAGTCGAACAGATGAGAAATTTCAAATGGATCAAGGCAAAAATCCACCAGGCGAGCTTTTGAATGCCGTATCCGAATGGATGGATGACGTATCCTTTTTCCTCACTGTGTCCTCCAAACGGTTGACCGGGCGGGAGGTTCCTACGCGCGGTTCGCTTGAGAACGGCTCTCTCGCCCTCAGTTGACTCCTCCACTGACGACTTTCTGTGTTCCCGAGGCCTCTCTCCTTGTCTGTTCCGGCCCTCCCCCGATCATTCTTGACCGTCTCGATACCCCCATGTTAGGGTTTCGCGCTTCTCATGAAGACGACGACCTCACGACGACTCTTTGAGACCGCGCAGCAGTTTATCCCCGGAGGGGTGAACAGTCCCGTGCGCGCGTTTCGTTCCGTGGGCGGGCAGCCGCTGTTCATCAAACGAGCCAAAGGCTCTCGGCTGTACGACGTTGACGGGAACTGCTTCATTGATTACGTTCTCTCGTGGGGCCCGATGATTCTCGGCCACGCCCCGGCTCCGGTGATTCAAGCCATTACGCGAGCCGCGACTCGGGGAACCAGTTATGGCGCGCCGACCGAGTTGGAAGTGCGGCTGGCCCAGATGATCGCCGAGGCCATTCCGTCCATGGAACAGGTCCGTCTCGTGAGCTCGGGAACCGAGGCGGTGATGAGCGCCATCCGGCTCGCCCGCGCCTACACCAAGCGCGACGGCATCTTGAAATTTGAAGGCTGCTACCACGGCCATTCCGACTATCTCTTGGCCAAGGCCGGCTCCGGTCTCGCCACGCTCGGCATTCCCGACTCGCCCGGCGTTCCGGCCGACTTTACGCGGCTGACACTGACCGTTCCATACAATGATCTGAAAGCCGTTCAGGATGTGATTCGGTCGCATCATGGCGAGCTGGCCTGCGTGATCATAGAGCCGGTCGCGGGCAACATGGGTGTCGTGCCGCCGAACGATGATTTCTTGCCGGCCCTCCGCGAACTGACCCGGTCCCACGGCATTCTGCTCATCTTCGATGAGGTGATTACCGGGTTCCGGGTGGGCTACGGCGGCGCGCAGGCACTCTATGGCGTCACCCCGGACCTGACCTGCCTCGGGAAAATCATCGGCGGAGGATTGCCGGTCGGCGCGTATGGCGGGGCGAAGGACATCATGCAATGGATCGCGCCCGCCGGCCCCGTGTATCAGGCGGGCACCCTCTCGGGGAATCCGCTGGCGGTTACGGCCGGGATCGAGACATTGAAGCGCCTCAAGACTCCGGGGCTCTATCGGAAACTGGATGAGCGGGCGGCGGCGCTGGCAGACGGCCTGGGGGCGGCGGCCAAAAAGGCGGGAGTGGCGTTCACGCAGACTCGCGTAGAGTCAATGCTGGGCGGATTCTTCACGACAGGGCCGGTCATCGACTATGCGTCCGCGAAGCAATCCGATACACGGGCCTATGCAAAATTCTTTCATGCCATGCTTCAACGAGGCGTGTATTTCGCTCCCTCTCAGTTTGAAGCGGTCTTTGTATCGATGGCGCACAGCGTGAAGGATCTCGAGCAGACCATTACCGCTGCCCGATCGGCATTCCGGAGTCTGTAGCGCGACGGAAGCGTCTCTTCACGACAGCGAAGCACGGCGGATAGTCCTGCGACCTTCACTCATCGTCGTCGTCTTCTTCTTCCAACGCCTCTTGCCGTTTCTGTTCTTCCATTGCGTTATGAATCAGCATGCGGAGGAACATGGAGATCAACGAGCCTTTCTCCAGGGATCCTCCCGGCGGTACTGCAATCTTGCCCTCCTTCACCATTTGATCGAGCCAGGCTTTCTGATCCGGCGCGATCAAGACCGGGATCTCGACCAATCCAACCCTTCCAAACATGTCCATAGAACCATCTCCCTTGTTAAATCTCGACGACCGGCGCCTAAAACCCGGACGCCTCCAGGCCTGCCCATTTCAGCACGCCGTTTTTCCCTTTGTCAACGAAGCATTCACAGTTGAACCCGCCAGGTAAGGCACACGAATCACTCGCCTTCATTTCAATTCCTACCGTTTTTACTCATCTAATATAGCTAGCTATTTATTCGTAATCTTTAGTCTTATAGATGATTAGGACCTTGGCGACTATACTGTATTGTTAATACTACGCTCACCCGTGTCTCTTTCGCGATTGGCTTCCCCCTGAGGTGCAATGTCGGCGTCACTCCTTATCAAGGAACGTGTACTCAAAGTGACGAATGCGCCGGCCAGCCCTTCCCAGGGAACAAAACCTTACTCCATCCTGCTGCTGCTGTTCAATATCACTCTGGCGGCCGGCGTCTTTGTGCTGGACATCTTTGTTCCCATCGGCAACGTGACCGGGATGCTGTACATCACACCGGTCGCCTGGTTTGCACTATGGTCATCGAAGAAGGATTCCGCACTGGTCGTCACCACTGCCGTGATCTG
This sequence comes from Nitrospiraceae bacterium, assembly GCA_050731295.1. Classification (GTDB taxonomy): domain Bacteria; phylum Nitrospirota; class Nitrospiria; order Nitrospirales; family Nitrospiraceae; genus JBOHOS01. The sequence continues at coordinate 12,661 of JBOHOS010000732.1, forward strand.
TACCGTGTTGGCCATCGTAGGATTTCTTCTGACCCCTCACGACGTCGTGTGGATCGACGCTGTGAATCGAACCATCGCGATCTTTGTTATTTGGATGACAACCATTCTCTCCCTCCTCCGCAAACAAGCTGAAGAAGAGACGAAGATCCTACGAGGGCTGTTGCCGATTTGCTCGTATTGCAAGAAGGTCCGCGATGATAAAGGGTACTGGAAGCAGATCGAGGTCTACATTGCCGCAAACTCGCAAGCCGATTTCAGCCATGGACTCTGTCCCGAATGCGGCGTGCAGCACTATCCCGACGTCTTCAAAGAACAATCCAAAGAGCGCATGAGCACCTAATCTGTCGATGCAACCCCTCTTACTTTTTCTTGTCGGGCGGCGATTCCGAAAACAGCAGCCAGACGAGGACAATGAAGCCGACCGCAACCGCTGCAACGGCAATCCATGTTCCGAGCTTGTCCATGACCGACTCCAATCAGACGCGCCCTGATCCGCTCCCTAGTGGATCGAGCGGGCGCCGGCCTTATCGGCCTTTTTTCGAGCCCTGTCCGAGTCGTCGTACTCGCCGCGACGGCGGCGCTGCCGGCAGGTCGAGCAGCCCCTGCGGAAGCCGTTTGATTTTGCCGTCCACATTGACGGCCGCTAATGTGGCCGATCCTTCCACAATGACCCGACCGCTTCTCCGCTCACGTATCACGTGCGCAAAACAGAGCGTGGCCTTGCTTCGTTCGCTGAGGCGTGTATCAATCGAGAGCGTGTCCCCATAATGGGCCGGCGTTCGATAGTCCACGTGCGCGCGCACGACCATAAACTGAGTCCCGTCTTGCAGCAGCTCAGACACCGACACGCCGCACTCCTCCAGATAGTGGGTTCGGGCGCGCTCAAAGTATTTCAGATAGTTCGCATAATACACGACGCCCCCGCAGTCGGTGTCCTCATAATAGATGCGGATCTCCATTCCAGGATACTGAAAAAGGCTCTCGACTTCGTTCTCGCCTCGAAAAAATCCTAACGTAGCCCACCTGGGAAAGGAGCCGGTCTCAGCCGGCCCGGGGCAGGGCGGGTGAGTATGCTGCGCCTCCGGTTTTTTCTCCGCTGCGGCCTCGTCGGATAGCCTTTTTGAGCATCCTGTAGAGCACCGCAACAAAAACCCGGTTGTCGTCGCTAGAGAGACAAGTTGGGAAATTTTGGCAGCGCCATGTCATTCACCCCGGTCAGTTTCACGACGATTTCGTACAACTGCTGAAATCGCTCCGGTTTGACCGGTTCGAACCCATATCCCAAAATCCCCTGTCCGGCCGCATCCAGCATCGGCTTGAGTTTCACCCATTGCGCCAAATACGTTTGCCCCATCGGGTCGCCGAGTCCCGCCAATGCGCGGAACTGGCTGACGACGGGAAGCTTGTACTTGCCGTCCACATCGTCGAGACAGCAGGTCCGGCAGGTTTCCTGTAACGCAGCGGGCAATTGCTCGGGCTGCAGATCCCAGGATTTGATCCGATACTGCTTGAACAGCCGATACTGCGCAAAGGCCTCGAGCGCCCTCAGGAGCGTCATCATCGCCATCTCGACGTAGTGATCGACTTCCGCGCGCCGGCGCGCATGCGCGAGGAGATCATACGCCAGCGCCTCCTTCACGTCGTGCGGATCCAACACCAGCTTCTCCAAAAATCCGGCGTTCTGTTTGAGCGCAGGCAGCAGGGCTTTCAGCCCGGGAGGGCCGCCCCAGACCGAGGCCATGTCCAGCGCCTTGATCGCAGTCTTCAGTTTGTCCCAGGCTTGACGATGCTGAAAGCGTTCCCAGAGGCCATAGCCGTCGGCGAGATCGGCAAGCGCGCGGTACAGCGGCTTCTGTCCGCCGCTCACTCGAAACTCAATTTGGCGGAACAGAGACGCCGCCGATCCGAAGGCCCCCCGATTAAAGAGATCGCAGGCGTCGCGACGCGATGCGGTAGCCCCTTCATCCCACGGGTTGCCTTGCGTCCAGATGCGTGTCTGTCCTTCGATCTCAATCTTCTCCCCTTCGGGGGACGGGGAATCTCCCGGCCGGCCGATTATCACCACGCGGGAACAGAACGGAACGCCCGCCAGCGACATGGCGGCGGCCATGGCCGGGGTGGCGCCCGTCAAATCCATCACCAATTCACCCGCCGTGACTTCCCAGGTGCGGAGCAAGTCAGGAAGCGTTCGAGCGAGGGCCTGATAGCTGGGCATGAAGCGGGCCGCATCCGGCGTCATCACCCAATCCCAGCGCCGCGGCATCTGCGCGATGCGTGGCTGCACTGAAGTCTCAATCAGTGATTTGGTGGGCTCGGTCACAAAGAAGCACAGGAGATCCGGCTTGAGGCGGTTGATCGCCGTGACGGCAGCCGGCGCATCATCGGCCACCGCAATCAGCAAGGCTTTGATCGGCGTATCTA
>JBOHOS010000733.1:0-4282 GCA_050731295.1 Nitrospiraceae bacterium
TGCCGCCGATGTTCAACTGGCTGAAATTAGAGCGCGCGCCGGCCAACGAGGTGCTGGCGGCGATCGACGTGGTGACGGGCGTGGTCGTGTGCGCGCTCGATATCACCGCGGCGTTTCTCAACACAGAGCCTGAACCGCGCATTCAACGGCCGATCATGGCGTGAGACAGGGCTAGCGATCGAAGCGGCTCAACCATGATGCCATGTCATACTACCGCTCGGCTTTCTCACCTGGCTGAGATTCAACCACTCTCGCCGCGGTGCCGTCAATTCTTAGCATGGTCTTGTAATACAGTCCCAGATAAGAGGTCAGGATGGTTGTAATCTTGGCATCGACGAGCAGGTTGCCGTCTCGTAGTTTCAGAGCCTCTTGCTTGACGTCCTCATACAGTTTCCGATCGGCCGGCTTTGCCCACAGCACTCTGCCGGTTGATACCGAGGCCGACACGAGTCCGAGCAGCTCGATCTTATCACTCGGTGAGATGATCCGATCCGTCACGATATTGGTGCCTAACTTGGTGGTGCATGCCGTCATCAGGATCATGAGGCACATCGTCATCGACAACCGAAGGCTCATCACGGCATCCCTATGAGGTCGGCAGGCGCTCTTCGTTGACGAGTCGATTCATGATTCACGGGTTGCACCTTCACGGCGATTCCTTCCGCTGTCCATGTAACCCACCACGCATTCAACTCGGTTAGGAAGAGCCCGAGCGGAAGTCGGGTGGCTCTGACGGAGAGGGTGTAATTGATGAGGAGATCCCCCCCTTTGGCCCGAACGGCTTTCCGCACCGCTTCTTCTTGAAGATCGGGATGCAAAAAGTCCGGCAATCCGCCCCACGTAAAGAAAAAGTCGCCGGCTGTTCCTTCGCTTTCGCCAATCAGGACAAGCTTGGCTCCCGAAGCGGTGACGTGTGACTGAACGACGGGCCAGAGGCCGAGTCCAGCGGAACATCCGCCCAGCGCGATCGGGAGGGCCGTCAACACCATGACCACCGCATAGCGACGCAGGATGCACAGGATGCAATAGATCGTCGCCAAATTGAAGAAAGGAAATCCAGACCTCTCTGGTATGCGACGATCGCAGATCAATCGAACTCGGCAACGGTGTGATCCCGATGGACTCGCGACGGTCGAGGTGCAGCACGGATCGTCCGCCGCATGGCTTCCGTGAAGCGGTCGCCCTTGTTTTATACAGCCCACCATGCTAGTCCCATGATCGCGTTTCCAGCGAGCGGCCAATATAACTTCGTCTGAGCAGGTTTGGGACCGCGATCGAACGCAAAACCGCCTTGGTGTCGTTCCGGCAGAACGAAGACAATGTGATCGCGGACTTCAGCGCCGACGGCGGCGCCGAGGTTCAATGCCGCTATCTCATCGGCTGCGACGGCGCACATAGCGTCGTGCGCCACGGGCTGGGGCTGTCTTTCGAGGGCGATCGGTACGCCGAACACTACATGCTCGGGGAGGTCGAGGCGCAATGGGATCTTCGGCACGGCTGGTCCTATCGATTTGTTCATGTCGTCGACGGCAAGATGGATGACTTCCTGGTGTGCATCCCGATTCCAGGCAGGAACCGCTACCGTCTGTCCATGCCGGCTTCACCGGAGTTGGTCGCCGCGCGGCGAATTTTGCCGCGGCGGTGCTCTGGCCATCCACAACCACCCCATCATAATCCTGGAGTGAGTCCCTGTAAGGCGCCAGCTCAATCCGATCCGTGAGGCTGCGAGCGAGTGCGCCCGCAGCCTCACCGATTAACCCCATCTTCGGTATGCGTGCCATGGCCCTCCTCCTGTTCTCGCTAATGCGTCATAGGTCACATCGGTTCACATTGCGGGAAGACTGTCCCTAACCGACACGGTCTGCCTTCTCGGTGAACCGAGGACACGATCCGACGCTACTGTGGTGAGTGTTTGGCCATCATCCGGTTCGCCTCAGTGCGATGATGCGCGGCTAGCTGGCGCAACTCGGCCACCGCTTTGGATTTCGAAGCCGCTGCGGTCGTCAGGCCGGCCCGCCGAAAGCCTTTCGGATCGGCGAGCGGGTTAATCGAGGCCGCATTCCGTTTGTACTGCATCACTTCGGCTTGAATTTGATCGGCTTCGTGGTCGTACACTTCCGCCTCCGATAAGAGGTCTTCCGGGCCCAACGGCGCCCCGGACTTTTGCTCGGTTACCGCTTCAGCCGCGTTGACCGGAGCCGTGGTCGGCAAGGGCACGGCGCCTGCCTTGAAGTACAGCATCATGGCCGCTCCACACAGTAGACCGATAAAAAGAGAGACAAGGGATCGCATGTTTCACCTCCCGAGAATTCACGTGGAAGGCCCTGATGCTAGTGGTTGCCGGCGCTCATGTCAAATTCCGGATTTCATGGGTGTATGGGCTAGGAGCCTGTCCGAGTAACAGCCGGCGATGAGGGACGAGGCGAGTTTTCACGGCATGGCACAGCAGCGCGACGCGGAGATTCGGCCAGCCTCTGTGGTTTGTGGCCGACGAGGGAACCGATGGGTGCGATTTCGTCCGGTTGTGAGAGACTCATCCTCTCGCTCCGGCCAGTTTCAGCGTTGTGGGCACTGCAGACCAAACTCCACTCACCGGCGACCTGCGACACGCCCCGCAGCAAGAACTGCCTGAAGCCGCGACCATGTTTGATCTGGCCAAACACGGGTTCGACCACCTGCTTTCGAAAGACGATCGCGACTTCGATGTCCGGCTCGTCTGAGGCGGATGCTCATCGCGTGCACTCGCGTCCCCGGCTCCGTCTTACGCGCACCGGTGGCCGATGCCGCGCCGTGCTTCTGCCGGCCGGTCGCCACGTAGCCTCGGACGTGGCGGCGATTCAAGGCTTTCAGATTGTGCTCATAGCAGGCCCCCCGCATCCGCCGACAATTCCCGAGCCTGTCGGCCCGTGTTGGTCCTGATTTGATCCAGCATCGGCTCGAGTTGGTGCGCGTCGCTAGCATTGCGCGTCAGTCCCTGAGCCACGATCACCTGGTGATCGGCATCGACGGCCGCTTGCGCGTTAGCCTTGCAGAAACCCGTCTCGTGTCTTCATGATCCGACTGTCCGGATCGGCGAAATTGCGCTGGCAAACCAGCTCTCGTCATCCTTTTTTAGATTTTCGTAAGACGTTGAGAACGTTTTTGCGCCTTAAGATGTCCAAAAGCCTGCGGGATTCTGCCCATGCTCTGTATAAAGGCCAAGCAAGGCATTGCGGCCTCCAGAATAGAAAAGGATACTCGCTACGCACCCTCTTTTGCCATTCACCCTTCCAGGGAGAGGCCTTTAAACACTCCCGAACAAGTCTGTAGACAAATGCTGGATTTGATTCCAGCCAGGGAGGCGCATGTACCAGAAATGCCCACCAATTCAAATAGTCGGCAACGCGATCTGCTGTAGAAGGAGCACAGCCTGAAACTCGAATTAATTCTGCCTGACAAGTAGTAAATTTGAGCCATGCTTCGGTTTTTTCTCGATCAGAATCGCCGATGGATACTTGCTGAGGGCCCAAGCGATAACGACCAATAAACTCGTGACAGAATGCGACCCCGTGGGAAAATGCCAACAAGACTGCAAAAGCATAGTCTGCGGGTAACCCGCGCATATCTTGGAACCCGCCATTCTGAAGACTCTCATGGACACCAAAGATCTGACTAGGAGCCCGTACTCCCCAGTCCAGGCCTAAACCTAACAGAGCTTCTTCTCCTCGGACTATTTTTTTGACCTTGGGAAGCCATGTTCCTTGCACTTTACTTTCCTGATCAATGTATTCAACTCCACCTATTACTATTCCTACATTTTTGCAATCGTTTAGGAACGATTTTACTTTTCCAACTGAGCCTGGAAACACTTCATCATCATCGTGAACAAGCCACACCCAACGACACGATGGCAACTTCAGGCACGTATTGTGATGCTCAGTTATGCTCAACCTACCGGATTGTCGAACGTAACTAAATCCATATTGTTTTCTGAGAACATTTATCTCAGGATGGTTCTTTGTAGAATTGTCTGAGACAATAACCTTCACAGCGCTTGCTTGATATTCAAACACTGACCGCAAACATAACTTAAGTAAATCCGTCCTGTCCCGTGTCATGATCACAATCGTAAGGAGTTCTCTATTCATATCAGTGTTTTCCCAACGTTGATCGATGAGTGTTCGATAAGTCTTTGAAACAAATGACGTTCATCATGATTTTGCTTGGTGCCGATTTGAATCGAGTTTCGCGATTCTGCGACCCCGCGAAGAAGTTACCCGTGAGGTCGCACGATGCCCACAGG